>JAYTVY010000710.1:0-29483 GCA_043743755.1 Bryobacterales bacterium
CTTCCAGCGCGCGATGGCTTCCGCTAGCGGCTGGTCGATGTTTTGAAAAGCCTGCTCGGCGACGGCATTGCCGGACTTACGCCAGTGGTCAAACACGCGGCGTGCTTCGGCGCGCAGCTTCGTCTCGTGGCAGAGGAACGCGTATTCAAGAGCGGCCTGGGCGTCCGACGGATTCAGTCGCATGGCATCGGCAAACTGGCCCCGGGCGGACTCATTCTCGCCGATCTTGAGCAGCGTGTAGGCAAGGTCCTTGTGAATAGCTGCCTGATCGGGCGTAGCAGCTATCGCCTGGTGAAAGGCGCGAACCGCCTCGTCATATTGATTCGCGCGTAATGACCGGTAGGCAGCTTCCAGCGGCGCAACCGGCTGCGCCATCGCCGGCCAAGCCGATATCGCGAGCAGAAGCATGTGGCGTCGCACGCTATACCCTCTTGGGTCTAGTGGCGGGCGCGAGCAGTTCTTCTCACAGCTTTCGGCGGCTTCGGGAGCGTCGAAAAAGGAGGGCCGCAATTTCCTATCTAGGAGGGATACCCCTCAAAAGAAGCGACTTCCTAAAAGCCAGCGCCGCCGCCGGCGCTCTATTCGTAACCAAGAAGCGAGCTTCCGCTCAAACTTCGCCAACCTGATTCCCATCCTCTGGTCCGCCGGCGCCGCCGCCGATGTGATGAAGCGAATCGCCGCGCCCATCGTGGGTGGTATCTTCACTTCATTCCTGCTGGAGCTGGCGGTATACCCGGCGCTTTAAGAAATCTGGAAGTGGCACACCGTGGTCAAAGTGGGGCAGGTTAGTAACCTGCGGGCCGATTAGCAATCGGCCGGAACTATTTACGCCGGTCTATAAACTGCAACCCCACGCATAAAATTAAACCCGCCAGCGCCAGCGCCGCGCCCGTGAATACCGATCCTGGTAGATACCGGAATGCCACACGGTGCTGACCGGAATCCACTACCACGCCTCGCACCAGATTGTACGCCTTGTAAATCCGGACTTCGCGGCCGTCCACATACGCGTGCCAGCCGGGGAACCAGGTGTCGCTGAGAATTAACATGCCGCGGCAGCGCATGGAGACGTCTAGCGTGATGCGGGCCGGCTCCCAGGCGCGTGTCTGAATTTGATCTCCTGCGTCGCAGGTTTCTAGCGCCGGTGCATCCCCAACCAGGAGCGCCGTGCGATCCCTGTGCAGTGCGGGACTCTCCAGCGCATACCCAAACTCTTTCTCCGGCAGCCCGAGCGCTTCGTGCACGGTACGCAGGCGCGGCAAAGCATCGGGATTGCGATATACATGCGCGCCGCTGGCGGCATCGAATACGGAAACCTGATTCGGCCGGGAAGGCGCATTTCCCACGTGGAATCCCGTGCCCAGCAAATCGCGGATTACGGGGCTCGCCTGCACCGTGGACAAATAGCGCAGCATGCTGGGCCCCGGCCCGCCAAATTCATCGACACCCCACCAATCGCCGAAACCATACGGAATCACGGCCGGATCCACATCCACCCGAATCGGCTGCGGCTGGGCCTTCAGAAACGCCGCCACATCCGCGTTTTCGGAGAGCCGGTGGACTTCCGACCCAGGCTGATCGCGCTGCCGCATCCCGTAGTTGCTGACATTGCTCAGCTCGAATAGCAGCGCCAGGATGGCGAGCGCGCCGCCCGCGCGAGCGGACAGGCGCGAGGGCGTCCAGAGCGCAAGCAATCCGCCAATCAGAACCGCCGCCAGCGCGGCCTCTGCCAGAAATTTGTACTCTTCGCTCTTTTCGGGCCGCACCGTGATCAAAACGGTAAGAGCGGCGTAGAGCAAGCCCCCCAGGGAAAGCAGCACGCGCATAGCTGCCTTTCTAGCGCCCTCCACGTCCACCGGCCGCCGCAGAAATGCTTCCAGCCCGAAGGCTGCCAGCATCGCCGCAGCCGCGTTCACAAGCGCCGCCGCCGCTACCGGCGATCGTGATTTATCGAAACTCGGAATCAGCGCATAGAGGACCCCATGAAACAATCCATAGGCGCCGAGCGCGAACAGCACCGCTCCCAGGGCGATCGCGAGAATCGTCCGCACGCCGCGGTCGCGCCAGCTGACAACGGCCCCCACCCAGGCCAGCGATAGCATGGTGAAGCCCAGGAATATGGCCGCCCTTTTCTGGAATCCTGGCAGCAGCAGACCCAGCAGCGAAGTTGGATAGAGCGAATACTGCTCGTGGATGTTGTACGTAACTTTATCGTTCCAACCCAGCGGTCCGGGTGCACCCACCCAGCGCACCGAAGCCTGTCCTAGTTCCGTGGCGGGTAGAATCTGGGCCGCTGCGATGAACAGGAAGCACGCCCCGAACGCCGCGGCCGGCAACAAGGTCCGCCAGTGCCGGGGACGCTGAATAACCGCGTAATAATAGATCCATAGTGCGCCCATCGTCATCGTCATGATCCAGGGAATGTCGTGATGGCCGCTTAAATAGGAGACACCCAGCAGTGTGCCTGACACCGCGGCATTGGCCAGCTGACGCTCTCCACGCAATACGCGAAAGAAGAAAAGCAGGATCAGCGGAATCCAGATCGCGCCCATCTCCCGCTGCAGGAATCCCACCGTCCCCAGGAATCCGCCCATACCGAATGCGATCCCGCCTAGCAGCGACGCGGTTCGCGATAGCCGCAGATCGCGGCAAAACATGTAGGTGAACAACGCTGCCAGGTAGTGGATGAATACATAAAGTAGATGCAACGTCTCGATTCGGAAGCGGCCCTGGTTCAGCGGAACTGAGAACGCGATCCAGTTCAGGGGATTCAGCGTTCCCAGCTGAACCTGGCCCGGTATCGGCTGGCCGGCCCATGTGTGCGGATCCCAGAGAGGAAAATGGAAGTGCTGCCACTGCTCGTTCTGGGCTTGAAACCAGGGCAGCAGCTCCCTTGCATTATCGGGTCCCTCGAGCCACGTGTATTGCGATGTGAGGGTCAGCTTCCAGAAGAAGAGCACCGTCATCGCCAGCAGAAGCAGCGGCATTCGCGCGCGTTTGAGCCGGATCATGCTGTCTTCCTTCGCCGATCACCGAGCTGCAGGACGCCGCACAATGCGATTCCGAGCAGCGCCAGAGCGGCCCCGGTAAATACCGATCCCGGGAGATAACGGAACCTCACGTGGTGACTCCCGCTATCCACCACAACACCTCGCACAAGATTGTAAGCCTTGTAAATGGGAACGCGGCGGCCGTCGACGTAGGCGCGCCAGCCCGGAAACCAGCTGTCACTGAGTATCAGCATTCCGCGGCAACGCATACTGACGTCGGCTTCGATTCGGGCGGGTTCGCGAACGCGGATCTGGATCTCATCTCCTCCCTGGCAATTATCCAGCTTCGGAGCGTCCGCGGGAACAATCACGGTACGATCCGGGTGCAGGTCGGGACTGAGCAGCGCGTTGGTGAACGCTCTCTCGTTGCCGATACCGATGGCTTCGTGAACGGTGCGAACACGAGGGAGCGCATCGGGATTGCGAAAAACCTTCAGACCGCTTGCGCCTTCGAAAACCGGAGTCTGCTCGGGACGCGCGGGCGTCCGGCCCAGGTGGAAGTTCGCCGAGAGCAGCCTATGGACGCCGGGCTCGCTGTGGACCGAAGCAAGGAAGCGAAGCATGCCCGGCTGGTAGCCCTCCAGCTGATCGATGCCGAACCAGTCGCCGAAATTGTAGGGAAGCTCTTTGCGGTCCGCTTCCAGGCGGACGGGGTCGGGCTGGGCTTTCAAGAATGCGGCGATATCGGAGTTCTCGGAGAGTTTGGATAGTGCGGAGCCGGGCGCGCCCCGAAAATGGAGCGGATAGTTGGTGACGAAGTTAAGCTCCAGTAACAAAATCAGCAGTATCAGAACCGAGCCCGCCGGCGCGGACAGGCGTGACGGCGTCCAGCTGCCGAACAGAGCCCCCAGCAGCATCGCGACAAACGCGGCTTCCGCCAGAAACTTGTATTCTTCGCCAGTCTCCGCTCGGACCGTGAGTAGAATGGCCACCGCGCCAAACAGGAATCCGCTCATAAGCAGTAGCGCGCGGCCCGCGAGTTTCCGGGACGCCTGCGCCTCGGCTGGAAATCGCCGCAGCGCGTCCACGCCAAACGCCGCCAGCACGGCGCAAGCTGCGTGCATCAGCGCCACTGCATCCTGGGGCGCCCGGGCTTTATCAAAACCGGGAATGGTGGCGTAGATCACGCCATGCAGCAGACCGTATGCGCCAAGCGCGAAGATCAAAGCGCCGGCGCCGAAGACCGCCAGAGTTCGCACGCCCGGCTCGCGCCGGCAAACCACTAATCCAATCAGCGCCAGGGTGAACGTGGTAAGCCCGATAAACGCGGGAGCATCGCGCTCGAAACCCGGCAGCACGATTCCGATAACCGCCGGCGGATAGACCGAATATTGCTCGTGAACCTGGTAGGGAACTACCTGATCCCACGCCGAAGGTTCCGAAGCGCCCGCCCAGCGTACCGACTCCTGTCCCAGTTCGGTCGCCGGCAAGACTTGCGCAGCGGCGATGAGCAGAAAACAAGCTGCGAATGCGGCAACCGGCAGCAAGGCTTGCCGGCGTCGGGGGCGAACCGTGGCACAGTAGTAAATCCATAACCCGGCCATCGCCGCGCTCATGAACAGAGGTACGTTATGGTGCGTGCCCAGAAATGAGATTCCGAGGAAAGCGCCAGAAGCCGCGGCGCTGGCTAGCGGCCGCTGCCCGCGTTGGGCGCGAAAAAAGAATAACAGAATCAACGGCAGCCACAGCGCGGACATCTCCCGCTGAAGGAGGCCCTCATTGCCGAGGAATCCTCCCAGTCCGAACGCGCACCCGCCCAGCAGAGCGGCGCTGCGCCCGGCGCCCAAGTCGCGGCAAAGACCGTATGCGAACAGGACTGCCAGCCAATGGATGAATACGTAAAATTCATGGACCGTCCCGATGCGGATAGTCCCATGAGACAGAGGCATTGAAAACAGGATCCAGTTCAGAGGACCGAGCGCCCCCGGCTGTACCTGACCGGGAAACGGCAGACCGCCCCAGTGCAGGGGATCCCAGAGCGGAAAATGACCCTGATGCCACTGCGCGGCCTCGGCTTGCAGCCACGGCAGCGCCTGATTCACATTGTCGGGCGAATCCAGGAACGTGTACTGGTTGCTGAGAACCAGTTTCCAGAAGAAGAGCACGACAATCAGCAGCATCAACGCCGGCATGCCCCACTTTGCGCGTCGTGCGAATGCCGTGGCGGAAACGGTCACTGAGGATAAAGCTATCGGAATAGCCTGTGTCGCTGCAACCTTGAACACTCTCCCAGACGGCAGCCCGCTAAAACCCGATGCGTCGCTTCGGAACAACGTCGGGTGCCAGAATCTTCCGGATGGCATGAAATACGTTGGCGATCTGCTTATCGTGCAGCAAGAACTTGCCCTCCAGATCGTCCAGCTTCCGAGCGAGATCTTCATGAGTCGCGAGAAGGTAGCGAAGCTTCACGAAAGCCCGCATGATTGCGATGTTCACGTGGACCGCGCGCTCGCTGGTAAGCACACTCGACAGCATCGCCACACCCTGTTCAGTGAACGCATACGGCAGGTGCCCGCCGAAGCTGTGCCGGTTTGGTGTCACATTTTGTGACACCAAAAGTTTGGCCTCACTGGCCTTCAATTGGAACGTGAAGTCCTTTGGAAAACGGCCCGGATTGCGCTTCACTTGTTGACGTAACGCCGTGGGCCGAACGTCATACAATTTAGCGAGATCGCGATCCAGCATCACGCGCTGGCTCCTGATGGTGTAGATGTGCCGTTCGATCTGCGGAACGGGAATATTGGAATGCCGGACAATTTTGTTAGTGGGTTTCATCGCTTAGGAAGTGCGCTGCCGCGGCAGTTGCTCTCGCATGGATTGGGCGGGGATGCGAGAATGGCCCAATGGACCGCGAATTCGGGCTGACTCCCCAGTCGGTGCCGCCCGTCGAGACCCGCTTCAGGCGGATTGCCACCCCGCTTCCGGTGCCCGAATCCGTGCCGCTGCTTGAGCAACTGCGGCGCTTCGAGCCGGTGGCCATGCAAGGCCAGCCGCCGGTAGTCTGGCGCCGGGCCGAGGGATTCCAAGTTTGGGACGCATGGGGCAATTGTTGGATCGACTGGTCTTCCGGCGTATTGATCGCCAATGCGGGACATGGCCGCCGTGAGGTAATGGACGCCATCGCCAGCCAGGCGGCATCCGGTCTTCTTACCAGTTACTGCTTTCCGAATGCGGCGCGCGCAGCCCTGGTGGAACGGTTGTGCGCGCTGCTGCCGCCGCCGCTCGATAAGGTGTTTCTGCTCACCACTGGATCCGAGGCTGTGGAGTGCGCCATCAAGCTCTGCCGCATGCATGGCGTGCGCGCCGGCGGCCGAGGCAAGCACGTGATCGTCTCCTTCACAGACGCCTTCCACGGACGCACGCTGGGTGCGCAGCAGGCCGGCGGAATCCCGGCGCTTAAGGAATGGATCGTCAATCTCGATGACGGGTTCGTTCAGCTTCCGTTCCCAGACGGATTCCGAACGCGTGACACATCCTTCGAGATGTTTCAGCGCCGCCTCGCTGAGACGGGCATTGAACCCCACCGCGTAGCGGGCGTGATCCTCGAGACCTATCAGGGCGGCAGCGCCGCATTTGCGCCCACCGAATACATGCAGGCACTGCGCGAATGGTGTACAGGCCATCGCGCGCTGCTGGTTTGTGATGAAGTGCAGGCAGGCTTCGGACGCACCGGCAGGCTCTGGGGATTCGAGCATTATGGCATCGTCCCGGATCTCGCCACCTTCGGCAAGGGCATCACCAGTTCACTTCCACTGGCCGTGGTCGCCGGTCCCGCCGCCATTCTGGATTTGCCCGGACCCGGATCGATGACGTCGACGCATAGCGGCAATCCAGTCTGCTGCGCGGCCGCGCTCGCGTCCATTGACCTGATCGTCCAAGAGCGCTTGGCTGAGCGCGCTTGTCGCACCGGCGCCGTTCTGCATAAGCGGCTGCGCGAGATCCAGCAGCGCTTTCCGCGAATCGGGTTTGTAGCGGGCCAAGGGCTGGTGGCCGGACTGTCCTGCGCGGAGCCAGGTACGTTGCGCCCCGATGGCGACCTCGCCTGGGACGTCGTCCGGCGTTGTTACGAAAAAGGCGTGCTCATGTTTGCGCCGGTCGGTTTGGGAGGCGCAACTGTGAAAATCTCTCCGCCGCTGACCATTCCCGAAGACGCGATCCTCGAAAGCGCCGCTGTTCTCGAAGCGGCGTTCGAAGAAGCAGGAGCGGGTGCATGAGCCGGCTCGAAGTGTTGATCGTCGGCGGCGGAATGATTGTTCACGATCAGCTGCTGCCGTCGTTCTATCAACTCCAGCGCCTGTCGATCGCGGGCGAACCAGGCGTCTGTTCGCAACATGGGCGAACGCTGCAGCGTTTGCGCGACTCCGAGACTCTGCGGCGTGCTTTTCCCGGCAGCAGCTTCCGCGGCTGGCCCGATTCGGCCGAGGATCCCGGCGTTGCCCACCCGGAATTGTATCTGAAAGCGATCGCGGGCCTGGCTCCCGGCAGTCTGGTCGCGGTTGCCTTGCCCGATCACCTGCACTTTAACGCCGTGATGACCGCGTTGAAGGCCGGACAACACGTTCTGGCGGTAAAGCCGCTGGTGCTGCGCGTCGCCGAGGCGGAAGCAATCGAAAAGGAAGCGGCGGCGCGCCATCTTCTGGTGGCCGTCGAGTATCACAAGCGCTTTGACGATCGAAGTCTGATGGCCCGGCGGAAGTACCGTGAGGGCGCGTTTGGAGAATTCCGCCTTGGAAGCGCTTGCCTCATGGAGAAGTGGCATTACCGTCACTCTAATTTTCAGAATTGGTGTACCGTCGAGAACTTGGACGCGTTCACCTACATCGGCTGCCACTACGTCGACCTGGTGCACTTCATCACCGGACTTCAGCCGGCGGCGGTGAGTGTGTACGGAATCCGCGACCGATACCCGAACGGGAATGAGGGCTTCCTGTGGACGGACGCGCGCGTCCTGTGGAACAACGGCGCGTGTCTGAATGTGCAGAACTCGCTCAGTCTTCCCGATGCCGCGCCCGGATCAAACGCGCAAGGCATGACGCTGTACTGCTCGGGAGAAGACCGGGGCGGCCTGCTGCGACATTCGGATCAGTACCGCGGCCTCGAATATGTCTTCACAGAATCGCCGGGTTACGTCGAGCCGAGCCCGGACTATTTCCAATACCTGGATCTAGGTGGCGAGGGGTTGACTCCGGCCGGCTACGGTTACCGGTCCGTAGAGCAGATCGTGCGAGCCTGTCTCCGGGTGAAGCAAGCGTCCGATCCGGGGGCGGTCTTGCGCGAGATCGATGCGGCTGGGTTGCTGGCGACGCCCGCCAATAGCCGTCATAATGAACGCGTGATCGAGGCCGCGCGGCGCTCGATCCTCGAGAATGGAAGGGAGGTTCGAATCGAATGCTAGTACCAGCAGTCCGGCGGATCCTGGCAGTGTTTGGGCTCGCGGTGATTGCCCTGGCCGGCGGTCCGGGTTTTCGCAGCCGTGCGCAGTTCGACCAGCATTTCCAAAAACACGGGTCCGAATTCGGAAGCATCGGCCAGCAGGAATATCTGCGGCTGGCGCAAGAACTGCGCGATGCGCCCGTGGGCGGCCCGATTCTGGAGCTCAAACGCGAGGACGGCCAGTTCAGCCGCTTTGACCGGCGGCACAAATACTTCGGCGCTTACAATCCCGATCGCACCATTCGCACCTTCTTCATCCCCAACGACGGCGAGCGCTACTTCCAGCGCCAGGCCCGGACGCATCGATGACCGGCGCCGAACTGGAACAGTACCTTAGCCAAAACGGCTATCCCGAACACTTAGTTCGCGCGGGAAAGGCTGGATTGATCCAGCGCTGGCGCAAGTTTGTAGAAGAGGTTGAGCACGGCTATAAATTGGGCCTGGAAGACTACCGGAACGACCTCGATCTGCGGGCCATCATCGCTCTGGCAGGGCTCGATCAAGATGTCCTGGAGCTTGATCGCAAATTCGAAGCCATGTTAACCGCCCGCGAAGTGCGAATCTGGGAAAGCGCTGCCGGAGACGCTTTTTGGGACTTTGGATACCCTCGAAACGCCAGCGGTGAATTGCTAGAAAGCCTTAAAGAAGAAGGACTTGTTCCATAATCACCCAATTCTCCATGGACAATCAGTAGATTACATGATACTCTGGTGGCAATGCTTCGATTGAACCATCTGGCGGCGCTCGAAGCCGAAAGCATCCACGTGTTGCGCGAGGTGGCCAGCGAATTCCAGCGGCCGGTCCTCCTGTACTCCATCGGCAAGGACTCCTCGGTTCTTCTCAGGCTGTGCCAAAAGGCGTTTTATCCGGCTCCCGTTCCGTTTCCCCTCCTGCATGTCGATACCACCTACAAGTTCAAGGAGATGATCGAGTTTCGCGATAGTTACACTCGCGAGCTAGGGCTGAAATTGATTGTCCATACCAACGGGGAAGCCATCGAGGACGGCGCCAACCCATTCAGGCTGGGCACCCAGCGCTGCTGTGGCCTGTTGAAAACTCAAGCCCTGCTGGACGGCTTGCGCGCGGGTGGATTCGACGCGGCCATTGGCGGAGCCCGACGCGATGAAGAGAAATCGCGCGCCAAGGAACGCATCTTTTCCTTCCGGGACGCGCGCGGGCAATGGGATCCCAAGAACCAGCGGCCGGAGTTGTGGAACCTGTACAACCCGCGCATCGATCCGGGCGAGAGCTTGCGCGTATTTCCCCTGTCGAACTGGACCGAGCTGGATATCTGGCAGTACATTCACGTGGAACGCATTCCCATCGTTCCGCTGTACTTCGCACAGGAGCGGCCGATGCTGGTGCGGGGCGATTCGCTGATTATGCTGGAGCAGCCGTTCGTGCCCATGCTGCCCGGCGAGAAGCCGCAAATGGTGCGCTGCCGGATGCGCTCGCTCGGGTGCAGTCCTTGTACCGGCGCCATCCGGTCCGCTGCCGATACGGTCCCGAAGATCATCGAAGAGCTGATTTCGTTCCGGCGCTCGGAGCGCGAGAACCGCATCATCGATCATGATCAGGATGGCTCGATGGAAATGAAGAAGCGGGAGGGCTATTTTTAAATGGTAGCCACCGTGACGGAACGTTTCTTCGATATCGAAGGCTTTCTCGAGCGCGAATACGCGAAGGACTTGCTGCGTTTTACGACGGCAGGCAGCGTGGACGACGGCAAATCTACTCTGATCGGCCGGCTGCTCTACGATTCTCGCAACGTTTATGAAGATCAAATCCAGAGCGTCACCAAAGCTTCGGTAAACCTTTCGGCCGGCCCCATCGATTTTTCGCTGCTCACCGACGGACTGCGCGCGGAACGGGAACAGGGGATCACCATCGATGTGGCGTATCGCTATTTCGCCACCGCGAAACGCAAGTTCATCATCGCCGACACGCCGGGCCACGAGCAGTACACGCGCAACATGGCCACCGGCGCGTCTACCGCGGATCTGGCCATCATTCTCATCGATGCGCGCAACGGAGTGCTGCGGCAATCGCGGCGGCACGCCTATATCGCGTCGCTCCTCGGTATCCCGCAAATTGTAGTTGCCATCAACAAGATGGATCTGATGGATTATCGCGAAGACGTCTTCGCGTCTATCCAGACCGAGTTCCTGGAGTTTTTGGGTCATCTCAGCCTGCGCCATGCCTGGTTCCTGCCCATCAGCGCCCTCAATGGCGACAACGTAGTCGATCCCAGCCGCAATATGCCCTGGTTCAGCGGTCCCAGTCTGCTGGAGTATCTGGAGACCGTTCGTATCGAGCATGAAGGCCCGGCGCCGTTTCGTTTTCCGGTGCAGCGAGTGGTTCGTCCCGACCAGGATTTTCGCGGCTACGCGGGTCAGATCGCTTCCGGCGTGGTGCGGCCGGGCGACGCCGTGGTCGTGCTGCCGTCCGGCCGCAAGACGCGCATCGAAAGCATTGTCACCTTTGACGGCAAGCTGGATGAGGCGCAGGGTCCCATGCCGGTCACCGTGACGCTGGAGGATGAGATCGATATCAGCCGCGGCGACCTGATCGCCTCCGCGTCCGAACCTCCGCAAGCCGCGCGCCTTTTCGAAGCCGACATTGTCTGGATGAGCGAGCAGCCCCTGGACCCCTCGCGCACCTATCTGCTGAAACACACCACGCAAACCGTAGCGGCGGAGATCAAGGCTCTGCGCTACGCGGTGAATATTCAGACGCTGGAGCACGAGCCCGCCGAGTTCCTCGACATGAATGGCATAGGCGTGCTGCGCATCCAAACCGCGCGGCCCATCTTTTTCGATTCTTACCGCCGCAATCGAAATACCGGCTGTTTTATCTTGATCGATCCGGTGACCAATACCACCGCCGGCGCGGGAATGATCCGCAACGCCGTCACGCTGAATCGCCAGCGCTCCTCAGCCGCCAGCGCTGAAGCGGGACCGGTAACCGCCGCCGAGCGGATGGGCCGCTACCGGCATGCGGGAGTTATCCTGCGACTAGGCCGCCGCGCGGAGGTCGCAGCGCTCCTCGAACGCCGGCTCTTCGATCGTGGCTGCGCCGTGGTGCTGCTGCCATCCGAAGACGAAACCGCGGCCCAGACTCTGGAAAATGCCGGCCTGATCGTACTGATGTCCGGCGATGAAGACGTGGCGCTTCCCAAGAGCGACCATATTGCCGCCGGCGTCCTCTATCAGCAACTGGAAGAGTCCGGCATTCTGCTTCCGGAAGAAAACCTTACCGGCGGCGGAGGAATCTAGAATGTCCCTCGAAGTGAAAGTGGGGGCGGCGCGCGGCTTGATCCGCGAGATCCTGGCGCAACCCGGCGCGGTCTGCGTTACCTCCAGCTTTCAGGTGGAATGCATGGCTCTGGTGGATCTGGTTACCGCGGAGCGCGCCGACACCCCCATTCTGTTTCTCGATACGGGCTACCATTTCCCGGAAACATATGCCTATCGGGATGAAATGGCGGAGCGCATGAAGCTCAACTTGAAAAACCTGGTTCCCACGCTTACCGTGATCCAGCAGGAACGCGAGTTCGGGATTTTGTATGAGAACGCCCCCGACCGCTGCTGCGGGATGCGCAAGGTGGAGCCTCTGTTCGCCGGCCTCGCTCCTTACGACACATGGTTCACGGCGCTGCGCCGCGATCAATCGCCCACGCGCGCCAACCTTCAGGAAGTGGACACGTTCCGGCTGCCGGCGGGCAAGGAGCTGCGCAAGATCAGCCCATTGGCCGGTTGGACCGCCGCGGACGTGTGGGCGTATTTGAAACTACGCGGGATTCCCGCACTCCCGCTTTACGATCGGGGTTACACCAGCATCGGATGCGCTCCGTGCACCCAGCCTCCACCGGATCCTGACAATCCCCGCTCGGGCCGTTGGTCCGGACAAAAGCTGGAATGCGGCATCCACATATCGAGTTGATGCGATGGAGTTTGTAACCGGATTCCTGATTGCGTTGGCCATCGGGCTCACGGGCGTAGGCGGCGGCACCATCACCGCCCCCGTGCTGATGCTCTTTTTCGGCCTGCCGCCCGCCCAGGCGGTGGGTACCGCACTGACGTTTACAGCCGCGGTAAAACTGCTGGCAGCGCCCCTGCATCTGTATCGCGGACACGTGAATTTCCGGGTGCTGGGGTACCTTCTGCTTGGAGGATTGCCGGGAGTGCTGGCCGGATCTCTGCTGCTGGACCGGATGACCACCACCAACAGAAACGGATTGCTGCCCGCCGTGCTCGGCGCAACTATCGCGATTACCGCCCTAATTAACCTGTATCGAATGACTCGTCCCGCAGCCCCGCGGCCGGAAAGGGACCGGTCGGGCTGGCTGGCGGCCCTGGCACTCCCTATCGGCGCCGAGGTCGGGTTTTCCTCCGCTGGCGCCGGAGCTTTGGGTACACTCGCGCTCTTCTCGCTCACCTCGCTGACCGCCGCGCAAGTGGTGGGAACGGATCTCACGTTCGGACTGGCGCTATCGCTGGTTGGCGGCGGGATCCAGTTCACTGCCGGGAATTACAGCGGCGCGATGCTGGCGAAGCTGATCGCCGGAGGTTTGGCCGGTGCGCTGGTGGGTACGCATCTGGCGGGCGTGCTCCCGGCACGCGCGTTGCGCGCAGCCGTCTGCGTCTGGCTGGTCACCCTGGGCGGCCAGTTATGCTGGACCGGAGTGCGCCACTGGTAACCCGCCTCCTTGACTTTAGCCTCGTGAGTATTTTACTGTAAACATTCGACTTGGCCACGCTGCGGCCCGGCCCCTCGAACTATGGCAGAAAACCAGAGCGGCGAGATCCAAAGCGTGGATACGATGCTGGACTCCACGCTGGACAGCGTCGACGCCGCCGAAAGAGAAGTATTGCGGGTGGCCATGGAGATCGGATTTCCCGAGGATGATCTGCATCAGATCGGGATGGCGATCCGCGAGTCCATGGTGAACGCGGTGGTTCACGGGAATCGGTATAACGCCCGCAAGAAAGTGCATCTGGCGGTTTCAAAAGCGCCGGATCATCTGACGGTGGTGATCGCCGATGAGGGAGAGGGTTTCGATTTGAATACGCTGCCGGATCCGCTGGCGGAAGAGAATCTGCTTCGGCAGTCCGGCCGCGGGCTGCTGCTGATTCAGGCGTTCGTGGATGAGTTCATCGTCCGTCGCCGCCAGCCCTCGGGTACGGAAGTGCGCATGGTGAAATACTTGGCCAAGGCCAGTTGACGGATATAGAGAGATAGCAAGGAGGTTCTAGAGTGAGCGTAAAATTGAGCACGCGTCAGGTTGGCGGTATAACGGTGATCGACGCTTCCGGGCGAATTACACTGGGCGAGGGCGCCAGCGCGTTCCGCGATCTGATCCGCGATTTGGCCGCCAAGGGCGACAAGAAGATTTTGCTCAACCTGAGCGACGTCACCTACATTGACAGCTCGGGAATCGGCGAGATGGTCTCCGGCTACACCACTGTGACGAACCACGGAGGCGTGTTGAAGCTGCTGGGATTGAACAAGCGCGTCAAGGACCTTCTGCAGATCACCAAGCTATACACGGTGTTCGAAGTGCACGAAGACGAAGCCAGCGCCGTCCGCAGTTTCGCCTAGCCGCGCAAGGGATCCGCCGGAAACGACGGCGGCGTCAACTGCCGGTGGAAGCATCGCCGGCAGCTCCGGCACCGGTAAGGCGCCAGCAGGAACCGGCGCAGCACGCGTTCCAGCAGACCCTCGCGCTTCAAACGACGAACGTCTCTTGACCCGCAACCGGGGCATTTCAGATCCATATCTCGCCACACATATATAAGACCGGCGAGCGCCTCATTTTTCTCAATCTTTCTGCAAGCCGTCTACGGCTCCAGCATGATGCCGGCTATCGTTTGAGCCAGCGCGCCCGCTGGCGCTCCTTCGCGGTTCATCATCACCGCCACCGCCAGTCCCTGGTCGGGAAACAGCAGCAGCATGGTGGAAGTCCCCTGCTGGCCGCCGGAGTGGGCAGCCATTCTCAGCTCTTTAAACGTGGACACTCCCCATCCCATTCCGTATGGACTGCTCTTCCCATCGCGCAGCGTTTGCGCCGTGAACATCATCCGCGTGGATTCGGATTTCACCAGCTTGCCCGAGTTCAGCGCCAAGGCAAACCGCACCAGATCGCCGGCCGTCGAAATCAAGCCGCCGCCCGGCACTTTATTACTGGTATCGGCAAGGCCGCAGTTACGGATCTGTTTATCCGCCGTCAACTCGTAACCGCGCGAGCGGTGCGGGATGATCGCGTACCCGTCGTCCAGCCCGATGGAATGCATTCCCGCCGGTTCGAAAATGTTCTCTCGCAAGTAATCCTCGAACGGCTTTCCCGAAACCATCTCCACCGCCGCGCCCAGCAGGTTGAAACCGTAGGTGGTGTAAGAAAACTGTGTTCCCGGCTCGAACTTCAGCGGATCGTCCTGAAAAATCTTCAGCGGTTCCACGCGATTCAGGTAGTGCCGGGTGCTGGCCACTTCTTCATCGCTGGCATAATGTCGAATGCCGCTGAGATGCCCCAGCAGCAGCCGCACGGTCACCGGCCACTGCTTTTGCGGGAAGGTTGGAACGTATTTCTGAATGGGCGCATCCAGCTCCATCTTGCCTCGCTCCACCAGTTGCATCACGGCGGTCGCTGTAATGGGCTTCGTGATGGACGCCAGGCGAATTCGCGTCTGGGCCGTCGCCGGCACCATATTCTCCAGATCCGCCATGCCGAACCCGTTATCCCAATACAATCCTTCCGCCGAGCCGATCGCCACCGTCACTCCGGGTACGCTGGCCTCCGACATCTGGCGCGAAACCGCGTCGCCAATCTTGCCGGCCTGTCCAGGAGTCAGCTGCTGGGCGGACCAACACAGCGAGCTGATAGCCAATAAGAGAAACACTCGGAATCGCATGCAATGATTGTAGCGGTGACGGAACAGCCCGTTCCATTTCGAGATCGCGCCGATGCCGGACGCCGGCTGGCGCGACTGCTGTCCGCCTATGCCGGGAAGCCCGGCGTCATCGTACTCGCGCTGCCTCGCGGCGGCGTCCCCGTGGGCTACGAAGTAGCGCGCGCGCTGGACGCCCCGCTGGACGTTTTCGTGGTGCGCAAGCTGGGGGTTCCCGGACACGAAGAGCTGGCCCTGGGCGCCATCGCGTCTGGGAACGTGCGCGTGCTCAATGACGATGTAGTTCGCGCGCTCCGCATCCCGCCCGAAGTAATCGCCCGCGTTGCGGAGGAAGAACAAATCGAGCTGGAACGGCGTGAGCGGCTTTACCGGGGCGGGCGCGCAGCCTTGGACGTGCGCGGTCTCACCGCGATCCTGGTGGATGACGGCTTGGCCACGGGCGCCAGCATGTCCGCCGCCGTGGAAGCTTTGCGGGAACTCGGGCCCAGCCGCATCGTGGTGGCCGTCCCGGTGACCGCCCCCCAAGCCTGCGATGCATTCCGGAGCAGGGTGGATGAAGTAGTGTGCGCCCTCACGCCGGAATCATTCCAGGCCGTGGGCGTCTGGTACAACGACTTCTCCCAAACCACCGACGACGAAGTACGCAAGCTGGCAACCGGCCCGCGGCCGTAAGCGTGAAATAATCCACGTGCCTTGATCGAATGCCGCTTTCAGAGCCGCGCGCGGTCAGCAAGCGTACGTAATTCCGGAGGCCCGTGGCGCTCCCTTACGGTCACGGCTCAGAAAGCGGCATTCGATCACGCCACGAGGATTATTTCACGGACCCGTAAGGAAGCGCTAAGCTCCCAGCGCCTTCGCCAGAAACGGCAACCCGCGCTCCCCGTGAAACTCGTGCACCCCGCTGAAAATCTCCTGCTCCACCGCACCACCCGCCCCAAACACCGCATACATCTTCCGCACGCGCTCAAAGCTCTCCTTCGCCGCCGCCACCGGAAATATCGGGTCCCGGTCCCCGCCTTCGGAAAACAGCGCCCGCGGCGCGATGAGGCCTGCGATATCGTACATCTCGGCCCAGTTCAGAATTCCCGGAACGTAATTATCGATGCAGTGCGACAAACTGAGAATGCTGTCTCGAAACGTATTCAGATATCCGCTCACGAAGGCTGCCTTTATGCGCGTATCCAGAGCTGCCGCGAACAGCGTGCATGTGCCGCCTCCGGAAATACCCATGCACCCGACGCGGCGCGCATCCAGCTCGGGACGCGTTGCAATCCAGTCAATCGCTCGCATCACGTCCCACACCCGCCACCCGATCATGGTCTCGCCGAATAGGAGCGCCGCGCCCGCTGCCGGATAACACGCCGTACTCCCGAGTCCCTTTTTTCGCGTGATGGCATCGCGCCGGCATCCGAACGCCAGCGGCTCAATCGCCAGCGCCGCCATTCCATGCTCCGCTACTTGCAGCGCGAAATCGTGCTGGTAGCCGGGGCGGTCCGTCCGGTCGTGTCCGCCTTCGTCGATGCCCACAATATCCTCGACACCGCGTCCGTGCCCCGGCACGCAGATTACCGTGGCCAAAGGACTCTTGACTTGCGTGGGAGTGATCAGGAACGCGAGTACCCCCACGCCCGGCCGGCTCTCGAACACGAATCTCTCGCGCCGGTACGCCGGAAAATCGCGCGACTCCAGCGTGGTTGCCTTTAGCGGCGCGCCCGATTGCGGAAAGCCGCCCAGCAACTCCGTCACCTTCTCGCGCAGTTTCTTTTGCCACTTCTCGGCATCCTTGCGATCCTTCGCCCGGAAGGCCAGCCGCAGAGGCGCGGCCTTATACCGCTCGCGCGACCACGCCACCGGATCGAATTCGGCCGGGTCCACGCGTCCTTCAAAACCGTCCAGCGCACCCGCGTGTTTGGCAGCCACGCCGGACTGGGCCATCGCCGTTCCGGCCACCGCCGCCAACCCTAACTCCCGCCGCGAAATTCGATTCGACATGGGACCAGTTTACTTCCGCACCAGAAACACCGCGACTTCGGCCATCAAGTTCGGCAATGCGTGCACGCTGCGCGCTCCCGCCAGAAATATCCGCCGCTCCACCCGCCAGCCTTCTCCGCGCGCCAGATTCTCAAAATCGTTCACGGTGAGAAAGTGAATGTTGGGCGAGTCAAACCAGTCATGCGGGAACAGCCGCGTTTTCGGCGCCCCGCCCGTGAACAGGTGTGCCAGCCGCGCCGACCAGTGCCCGAAATTCGGAAACGCCACGATGGCCCGCCGTCCCACGCGCAGCATCTCGCGCAACACCTTGAGCGGATGCCGCGTCTCCTGCAGGGTCTGGCTCAGGATGATGTAATCGAAGGCTTGATCGGGATAGTCCGCCAGCCCGTCGTCGATATCGCCCTGATAGACCGAGACGCCCCGCGTGATGGCGCGCTGCACTCGCGATCCCGAAATCTCGACGCCGCGCGCGTCCACGCCCTTATGCGCCGCCAGCCACGCCAGCAGCTCGCCATCGCCGCAACCCAGGTCCAGCACCTTGGTGTTCGGCTCCACAATCTCGCCAATGATGGCATAATCGCGGCGTCCCAGGATCTCGCGCACAAACGGGCTGGCGCTGCTGGTGGCGGGCGCCGCCATGCTATTGCTTCTCCTTGAAGGTGCTGGCCAGGAAGCCGCGGACCATCTCCGTCTGCCCGCCCACATCCACCAGGAACGCGTCATGCCCGTAATTGGACGGCAGCTCGCAGTAAGCCACGTCGCGGTTGCGCCCCCGCAGCGCGCGCACTATCTCCAGCGATTGATAGCTCGGATACAGCCAGTCGGACGTGAAGCTGATCACCAGAAAGCGCGCCTTCACTTCTTCGAATGCGGCGGCCAGCGACGTGCGGCTGCCGGCGAGATCGAAGTAATCCATCGCCTTGGTGATGTAGAGGTACGAATTGGCATCGAAGCGATCCACGAACTGACTGCCGCGATAGCGCAGATAGCTCTCCACTTCGAATTCCGCCGGAGAATCCAACTCCAGCGCTTCCTTCTCGCGCATGCGGCGTCCAAACTTTTCCCGCATTGAGTCGTCGCTCATGTAGGTGATGTGCCCCACCATGCGCGCCACCGACAAGCCGCGCGCCGGCGGCGTCTGCCCGTAGTAATTGCCGCCGCGCCAGTCCGGATCGCCCATGATCGCCTGCCGCCCTACTTCATTGAACGCGATCTGCTGCGCGCTGTGCCGCGCCGTGGACGCGATCGGAATCGCCGCCGCCACCGAGTCCGGATACGACACGGCCCACTCCAGCGCCTGCATGCCGCCCATCGATCCGCCGGTCACCGCCAGCAGCCGCTCAATGTCCAGATGGTCCATCAGCATTTTCTGAACGCGCACCATGTCCGCGATTGTCACTACTGGAAACGACATGGCGAAGGGACACCCTGTTTCGGGATTGATCGAGCTCGGCCCCGTAGTCCCCCGGCAGCCCCCGAGCACGTTTGAGCAGACCACGAAATATTTGTTGGTATCGAACCCCTTGCCAGGTCCGATCATGTTGTCCCACCATCCCGGCTTGCCATCTTCGTGGCTCACCCCAGCTGCGTGCGCGTCCCCTGAAAAAGCATGCTCCACCAGGATTGCGTTCGTGCGCGAAGCATTCAGCTCACCGTAGGTTTCATAGGCTACTTGCAGCGGCGCAATAACAACTCCCGAGTCCAACGGCACGGACTCAAATCGCGCAATTTGTGTTTCAGCGATCATCGCGGGGTGTGTAGAAAATGATAACAAGCGGGCAGCCTACTTCGGCGGATCGACGGTAATAGTGGACTGTACGTCGAACTTCTGGAACTTGGAGTTCTTGTACTCCGTCCTCACCGCGGGCTTGATGAATTTGGCGAATTGAAGACGGCCGTTAATCACGCCCGAGCTCGCCAGCCAGGCGTCGTCGTTGAGCTTTTCGAATTCCCATGTAATTGTGGAGCCCGGCATCAAGGCGATGTGCTGACCGGTCACCGTGTACTCCGTTTTCACCGGTACATACTCCGCCTGATCGATCCATAGTTTTCGAACGAAACTGAGCGCCTCTTTCTCCTGCGCGTTGGCCGGAACGCGGCCCGCCTTCGGCGTACACTCAATCACCCATGTTTTGCGGCCGTGAAGCTCCTCTTCTCCCAGGACTCGATTGTCGAAAAGCGTGAGTAGGTCGTTGTCCGACCCCAGGCTGACGTTCTTGTGAAATATTCCTGAGCGGCGCTGCTCACGGCGTTCCTGGGCCGTGCGCTGCAATAACTTGTCCTCCTTGGCTTGCTCTTTCGGCTCCAGCGGCCGTTCGTTCCGGGCGATCGTCTTCTTGTACGCCTCCCCCTCTAGAAAGATAATTTCATGCGTCTCCGAGCGGTTCTTCTTAGCTTGGCCGCTCTTGTCGACGCTGAAAAAGTCGGCCTGTTCCACGTAGGTGTACTGGCTGGCGCGCTCCCAGTTCTTCGCTTGTGCTTCGAGGAACCGCTTGACGATAACGCCGGCGTCCTCGGCCCCCCACAGAGACAGTGAGGCGAGCAAGAATGCAGCGCACGCCGGCTTCATGGTCGTTTCCTGATCATAAATTCCATTTGCGTCCCCGCCTTCGCCGCGATCCCCGGAATCTTCAACAAATGCAGCGGCAGCCTGAGCCATCGTAACGTTCGCGGTGAAACCTCCGCTGTTTCATGCGACCTCCGGAAGCCCACGGTATCAAATCCCGCCTTATCGAACATGGCCCGCGCGGTAGCGGGAGTGAACTCCCAGACATGCAACGGGATATGGTTGCATGACCAGATCCAATCCCGCCGCAGCGCCCTGGCGAGCAGCCGCAAATAGCGCGATTCCAGGGAAGTAATATCGGGAAACGTGATCAGCATATGACCGTCTGGCTTCAGATACTCACGCACTGTCTTCAAGTAGCGCAGCGGGCACTCGGTATGTTCCAGCACATCGGTCATCGAAATGAAATCGTAGGAGCCGGGTTCAGCGTCGCTCTCCTCGAGTCCGCTGTTTCGGATCTTCACTCCAAAATGCGCTTGCCCCCATTCGGCGCTCGCCTTGTTGTATTCGAGACCTTCCGCCTCAAGGCCGGCCCCCTTCAACAGACTCGGAAACAGTCCGGTGGACGTGCCGATATCCAGGCTCCGCCCGCCTTTGACGAACTTCAGCGCCCAGTCGCGATACCGTGCGAACTTCAGGCCGAATCTCTTCTCGCTGCCCCCGGCCTCGCGCAGGTCCGCATGATAATCGCCTTGATAGAAGCCCTCGATCTCGGCGGCTGTCGGCGTCGGTGTACAGAAGTGCAGCCCGCATCCTCTGCACCGCGCCAAATGATATTCCTTTTTGTCGAATGTGCTTGCCGCCAGGATCCTGGATTCCGCCGCCCCGCACATCGGGCAAGCATCAATTCCTCTCACTCGTCCGCGTCCCCTCTTGGTTCCATGCGACGTTTCTATGGCCATCATACGCTCCGTGGACTACAATAAGGAAACAGGCCCCGCCTGTACCCCACTGGAGGATTAACCGGCATTGAATCAAGCTATGCTCGCACTCGAGGACGGCACGGTCTTCGAGGGCCGGCGTTTTGGTGCGCCCAGGGACACCACGGGCGAAGTCGTCTTTAACACCGCCATCACCGGCTATCAGGAAATCTTCACCGATCCTTCCTATGCCGGACAAATCGTAGTCCTCACCAATCCCCAGATCGGCAATTACGGCGCCAACGCATACGACCAGGAAGCCTCGCGGCCCTACATTGAAGGCTTGATCGTTCGCGAATTCGCGGCCGTCGCCAGCAACTGGCGCTCGGAAGAGGATGCCGGGCGCTTCCTCGAGGAAAACGGGATTCCCGTCGCCGCGGAGATCGATACTCGCGCGCTGGTGCGCCACCTGCGAACGCGCGGCGTGATGCGCGGCGTCCTGGCGGCGGCGACATCGGACCCCGCGCAGCTAGTGGAACGCGCGCGAGCCATCCCCACCATGGAAGGGCTCGATCTCGCCACTCGCGTCAGCACAGCGTCCAGCTATCAATGGGATCAGCCAGTGGTCCCATGCTCGCCATCGGATCTGGTTGGAACTCCCGCCCAGGCCCATTGCCACGTGGTGGCGTACGATTTCGGCATCAAGCGCAACATCCTGCGTCGCCTGGTCCATGTCGGCGCGCGCGTAACCGTAGTGCCCGCGGGAACCACCGCGGAGGAAGTACTCGCGCTCAAGCCCGACGGAGTGGTCCTCTCCAACGGCCCCGGCGATCCCGGCGTACTCACCGCCCAAGCAGGCGAAATCCGCCGTCTCATCGGCAAGGCTCCCATCTTCGGCATCTGCCTCGGCCACCAGATCTTGAGCCACGCTCTAGGCGGCAAGACTTACAAGCTCAAGTTCGGACACCGCGGCGCAAACCATCCCGTGCTGAATCGCGTAACCAATAAAGTTGAGATCACCTCGCACAATCACGGCTTCGCGGTGGATCCCGATTCGCTCCGCGATTCCGATATCGAGTTTACTCACTTCAATCTCAACGACGATACTCTCGAAGGCTTCCGCCACCGCCGCGAGCCGGTCTTCTGCGTCCAATATCATCCCGAAGCGTCGCCCGGCCCGCACGACTCGCATTATCTCTTTGACGATTTCATGAAGCTCATCCAGGAGTGCAAAGTCTGAGCCCATGCCTCGCCGCGACGACCTCCACCGCATCCTGATCGTAGGCTCCGGCCCCATTATCATCGGGCAAGCGTGCGAATTCGACTACTCCGGCGCACAAGCCTGCAAAGCATTACGAGCCGACGGTTACGAAGTAGTCCTGATCAATTCCAACCCGGCCACCATCATGACCGACCCCGAGCTCGCCGATCGCACCTACGTCGAGCCACTCACCGTCGAGTTCGCCGAGGAAGTGATCCGCCGCGAGCGGCCCGATGCTTTGCTTTCCACTGTCGGCGGGCAAACCGGCTTGAATCTTGCCGTCGCGCTGGCCGAAGCCGGCGTTCTGGATAAGTACGGCGTCGAGCTGATTGGCGCGCGCATTGATTCCATCAAGAAGGCCGAGGACCGGCTGCTGTTCAAGGACGCCATGCGCGGCATTGGCCTCGACATGCCGCAATCGCAGCTCGTGAACAATATCGAAGACGGAGTCACGTTCGCCGCCCGCGTCGGCTACCCCGTGATTCTGCGGCCCAGCTTCACCATGGGCGGCTCCGGGGGCGGCATCGCCTACAATCGCGAGGAACTGCAAGAGATCCTTGAGCGCGGGATAGACCTCTCGCCGGTTCATGAGGTGCTCATCGAGGAAAGCGTGCTCGGCTGGAAGGAATTCGAGCTGGAAGTGATGCGCGATCTCGCCGACAACGCCATCATCGTCTGCTCCATTGAAAATTTCGACCCCATGGGCGTGCACACCGGCGATTCCATCACCGTCGCTCCGGCCCAGACCCTCACCGATCGCGAATACCAGATGATGCGCGACGCCGCGCTCCGCTGCTTGCGCGAGATCGGCGTAGATACGGGCGGGTCCAATGTCCAGTTCGCGATTCAGCCGTCCACCGGGCGCATGGTGATCGTCGAAATGAATCCCCGCGTGTCTCGAAGTTCTGCCCTGGCGTCGAAAGCCACGGGATTCCCCATCGCCAAGATCGCCGCCAAGCTGGCTGTCGGGTATCGCCTGGACGAGATCAAGAACGACATCACCAAGGTCACCCCCGCGTGCTTTGAGCCGACGCTGGATTACGTGGTGGTGAAGATACCGCGCTGGCAGTTCGAAAAGTTCCCCGGCGCCGAACCCGTGCTGGGCACGCAGATGAAATCGGTGGGCGAAGTGATGTCCATCGGCCGCACCTTTAAGCAGGCGCTGGCCAAGGGCATTCGCAGCCTCGAAACCGGCAAGCCCGCTACCGCCGAAGTGCTGGACCCCAACCTCATCAGCCAGCGTCTCATCACACCCAATCCGGATCGGCTCAGCTATATCCGTTTCGCGCTTGAGCGCGGCATGACAGTCGAAGAAATTCACGAGATCACTTCCATCGACCCCTGGTTTCTGAGGCAACTCCGCGACGCTGTGAGCTTCGAGGCCCAGCTTTCAACCGAGAGCCTGACTTCCGTTAGCCGCGAAACCCTGCTCCGCGCCAAGCGTGAAGGCGTCTCCGACACGCGTCTCGGCCGCCTATGGAACGCTGACCCGCTGGCAATCCGCGCTCATCGCAAACAACTTGGCATCAACGCGGTCTTCAATCGCGTCGATACCTGCGCCGCCGAGTTCGAAAGCTTCACGCCCTATCTTTATTCGAGCTACGAATCGGAGGATGAAGCCCAGCCGTCGTCCCGCAAGAAAGTTCTGATCCTGGGCAGCGGGCCCAACCGCATCGGGCAGGGCATCGAGTTCGATTACTGCTGCTGTCACGCATCCTTCGCGCTGCGCGAGTTCGGCTATGAGTCCATCATGGTGAACTGCAACCCTGAGACGGTCTCCACGGATTACGACACCAGCGACCGTCTTTACTTCGAGCCGCTCACTCGCGAGGAGGTGCTCAACATCTGTGACGTCGAGAAGCCCGACGGCGTCATCGTGCAGTTCGGCGGCCAGACCCCGCTCAATCTGGCATTGCCCCTGAAATCCGACGGCATCGCTATCATCGGAACGGATCCCTCCAACATCGATCTCGCCGAGGATCGCAAACTCTTCGGACGCCTGCTCGACGAGTTGCGCATCCCGTCGCCTCCCAACGGCCACGCCACCAGCGTGGAGGAGGCCTGCGCCGTTGCCGCCCGCATCGGCTTCCCAGTCCTGCTGCGTCCCAGCTATGTGTTGGGCGGCCGGGCGATGGTCATCGCGTATGACGAGGACATGATCCGCCGCTACATGCGCGAGGCCGTCACCTTCTCGCAAGATCGCCCCGTGCTGATTGACCGCTTTCTCGAAGATGCCACTGAAGTGGATGTCGACGCGCTGGCCGATTCATCGGGCGCCGTCCTCATAGCGGGCATCATGGAGCACATCGAAGAAGCCGGCGTCCACTCCGGCGACAGCTCCTGCGTGCTTCCGTCCATGTCGCTCTCCCCGGCCACGCTCGCAACCATCCGCGATTACACCACGCGTCTGGCACGCGCCTTGAACGTCATTGGACTCATGAACGTTCAGTACGCCATCCAGAACAATTCCGTCTTTGTGCTGGAAGTGAACCCGCGTGCCTCGCGCACCGTTCCCTACGTCAGCAAGGCGACGGGTGTCCCGCTTCCAAAGATTGCCGTAGGCCTCATGCTCGGCAAACGCCTGTCGGATTTCGCCGGCCTCACCGGCGCGGCCGCTTCCGGCGAGCTTCCCGTGCCGCAGTGTTTCGTAAAATCGCCCGTATTCCCCTTCGCCAAGTTCCCCGGCGTCGATCCCGCGCTCGGTCCGGAGATGCGCTCCACCGGAGAAGTGATGGGCGTCGGCGAAAATTTTGGCGAAGCGTTTCTCAAAGCCCAGCTCGCCGCCGGCACGCCCTTGCCGGATAGTGGGACCGTGTTCATCAGCGTGAACGATCGCGATAAACCCGGCGCCGCCGCCATCGCCCGCCGTTTTGTGGATTTCGGCTTCTCGCTCGCGGCCACGCGCGGAACCGCCGCCGCCCTGAAGGCCGCCGGCATCCCGTGCAAGACCATATTCAAGGTAAACGAGGGTCGCCCCAACGCCATCGATCTGCTAAAGGCCGGGTCGCTGAAGCTGGTAATTTACACCACCACCGGCGCGCATTCCTTCAGTGACGAGCGCGCCATCCGCCGCAGCGCGGTTTCGTACCGAGTCCCTTGCATTACCACGATGAGCGGCGCCAAAGCCGCCGCCGAGGCCATCGCCTCCCGCCGCCGCGACCCCATCCGCGTCTGGAGCCTGCAAGAGATTCACAACCACGTGGGCCAAGTTAGTAACCTGCGGGCCGACTAGCAATCGCCCCCCGGAACCTTTTCGCATTTCAGCCGTATCTACCCTTATGAAGTCGCTCCTCCAGGACGCTCGCTTCAGTCTTCGTTCCATTCGCAAAGACCGTGGCTTCTTCCTCGTCGCCGTCCTGGCCTTGGCTCTCGGTATTGGATCCACCACCGCGATCTACCCCGTAATCTCCCTCCGCTACGAGTAACCACGCACGACAGCCCTCTGCTACCCGGGGGCGTTCCGGAACATCGAAATCCCCGCGACACCCACAGCCCCCGCCTCAACACACGCCGCCGCATTCTCCCAGCTCACGCCGCCCAACGCAAACACCGGCAGCCTCACCGCCCCTGTCGCGGCGCGCAACCCCTCCAGCCCCACCGCCCGCTTCGAAAACACCGGACCAAACACAGCGAAATCCGCCCCCTCCCGCTCGGCCGCCCGCAACTCGTCCACGGTGTGACACGAGACTCCAATCAGAAATCCCGGCGGCGCAATTCCCCGAATCTTGCTCGCCGCGATTGACCCGGCCGGCAAATGCACGCCGTGCGCGCCGCAAGCCAGGGCGACATCCACGCGCGTATTCACTAGGACTCGACTCTCCCCCGCTACTGCCAGCGCCCCCCGCACCAACTCAGCCAGCGCCCGCCCATCCAAGTCCTTCGCCCGAATCTGGATCATCTCCACTCGCGGCAGCGCCGAAAGCGAATCCGTGATGCAGTACAGCCTCACAAAATCCGCAGCCCGCTCTGCGGAAAATCGATCACCCAGTCTTTGGTATTCCGGAATGGCTCGAAGCGCCACGCCGGTAGTTCCACCGCGATGTCGCCTTCAAACTCCAGCCGCACGTTTTGTGGACGCTCCACCGCGCGCACCAGCGTCGCCGGAAGCTGATTCGCCCCCGGCCGCCCATCGCGCGGCGCGGCCGAAAGCGCATCCGGCGAAACGCACAGCCACACGCGATCCCCGATCAGCCGCCCCGGAAAATACGGCCCGCCGAACTCAAATTCATCGTATTTCAACCTGCTGGAGTTACGGCCCGGATCCAGCGCGCGAATCTCCACCGCCAGCAGGTTGTACACTCCCAGCAAGCGCGCCACATCCACGCTCGCGGGCTGATCGAATACCTTGCGCGGCGAACCGCTCTGCACCAGCCGTCCCTCGCGAATCACCAGCATCTCATCGCCCAGCTCGAAGCACTCGGTGAAATCGTGCGTCACCAGCAGCGCGGGAGTTCCGAACTCGGCCCGCACCTGCCGCAGCACGGCATAAAACTCGGCCTTCAGCAGCGCATCCAGTCCGCGCGCGGGCTCATCCAGTAGCAGCGCCCGTGGCGACCCGATCAGCGCTCGCGCGATCGAGCATCGCTGTTTCTGTCCCCCGGAAAGCTCGTGCGGCCGGCGCGCTGAAACCTCGGTCAGCCGGAACCGCTCCAGCATTTCATTAACCCGCCGATGGCGCTCCAGCCGCGGGCGGCTCTCCACCGCGAACTCCAGATTCTGCCGAAGCGTCATGTGCGGGAACAGCGCGTAATTCTGGAACACGTAGCCGCACTGGCGCTTTCGCGGCGGTAAGTGCACGCCCGCCGCGCCATCGAACAAAATCGCGTCGTCCAGCAGAATGCGCCCTTCATCCGGACGCACGAAACCCGCCACGGAGTCCAGCGTCAGCGTCTTGCCGGAGCCGCTGGGTCCGAAAATAACCGTTACGCCCGCCGCCGCGCTGAACTCCAAATCGAGTGAAAACGCCGCCGAGCCCGGCCCGGACGCGAACCGCTTCCGGATGCGCGCTTGAATCATGATGCCGGCTGCCGCGGCCCAAATGGATTGGTTGCAAAACGGTTCGCCAGCGCCAGAATGATCAGCGACACCGCTGAGATCACCAGCACCAGCGTCAGCGCGACCGTTCGGTTGCCCGCCTCCGTTGCGTCATAGATCGCGATCGCCGCGGTCTGCGTGCGGCCCGGAATATTCCCCGCGATCATCAGCGTCACGCCGAAGTCGCCCAGCGATCGGGCGAACGCCAGCGCGCCCGCGGCGAGTATTGACCGGCCTGACAGCGGCAGCGTCACGCGCCAGAATAGCCGCGCTTCGCTCGCTCCCAGCGTGCGCGCGGCTCGCTCATAGCTATGCTCCACGCTTTCAAACGCCGCTCGCGCCGACTTCACCAGCAGCGGCGTGGAATGAAACAACGCCGCCACCACCGCTGCCTGCCATGTGAATACCAGTGGCTGGCCGAATATCCACTCGTACAGCGTGCCCAGCGGGCTGCTCCGTCCCAGCAGCACCAGCAAATAATAGCCCAGCACCGTCGGCGGCAGCACCAGCGGCAGCGTAACCGCGGCGTCCAGGATTTCCTTGCCCCGGAATTCGCGATTTGCCAGTACCCACGCCAGACACAGCCCGATCCCCAGCGCGATTACCGTGGACAGCGCTGCCACGCGCAGGCTCAGCCACAACGGGAACCAGTCAATGGGCATGGATATTCAATTATAGTGATCGAGGAGGGTTTATGAATCGGCACGCAACAGCGGTATGGAGCGGAGGTCTCCGCGACGGCAAGGGCGCTATTTCCACGCAGAGCGGAGTGCTTTCCGGCACTCAATATTCTTTTTCGACTCGCTTCGAGAACGGCATCGGAACCAATCCCGAGGAGTTGATCGCCGCCGCCCATGCCGGCTGCTTCGCCATGGCGCTCTCGGGACAGTTAGGCGAGGCCGGCATGATTGCCGAGAAAATCGACGCTACCGCCACGGTTACGCTTGAAAAAGGAGAAGGCGGATTCGCCGTCACCCAGAGTCACCTCGATGTCACCGTCCGCATCCCCGGCGCGGATCAAGCCGCGTTCGACACGGCCGCGAGCAACGCCAAGGCTGGTTGCCCCATTTCCAAACTTCTGAACGCGAAAGTTACGATGACCGCGAAGTTGGAGAGCTGATGCTGAGAGTCCTTGCGTTCGTCGTCTTGATGGCCGCTGTATCGCTGTCTGCCCAAAAACCGGCGAATCCGTGGGCGTCCATCGAGTTCCTGCTGGGCGACTGGGTGGGCGAGGGCGGCGGCGGACCCGGCCAGGGCAGCGGCGAGTTCTCGTTCCATAAGGACCTGGACGGCAAAGTGATCGTCCGCAAAAACTTCGCGCAGTATCCCGGCGTGCGCCATGACGATTTGATGATCGTCTATCCGGACTCGGGAGCCTTGCGCGCTATCTACTTCGACAGCGAGGGCCACGTCGTCAACTACTCGATACAAGGCGCGAAGGATTCCGCCGTGTTCCTCAGCGACGTGGTTCCCGCGGCCCAGCGCTTCCGCTTGACGTACCAGCGTACCGGTCCGGACACCGCTGGCTTGAAGTTTGAAATCGCCCCGCCCGGTAAACCTGACGCGTTCGCAACGTACATCCAGGCTAAGGCGCGGCTCGTTAACGCGGCGCGCTCGTCAGCTTCTCCCACTCCGCATCCGACTCAATAGCCACCGCGCCTTTGCTCAACGCCCACTCCACGAATCCCGGCGGCGCATTCTTCACCTTGAACACATTGGCGAGTCTGATCGCCGCGATATCCGCCCACTTCATGTTCCGCAAATCACAGCTTTTCAGGTCCGCCGCCGTGAGATTTGCGCCGCCCAGCTTCGCGCCGGCAAGGTTGGCGCCCTCTAGATCGGCATCCTCAAGATTCGCGTATTGCAGATCCGCGTTCCGCAAGTCGCCATCGCGCAGATTCGCGTCCTTTAAGTTGGAGTACGTCAGATCCGCATCCTTCAGATCGCAATTTCGCAAGTCGGTGGCTTCAAAATTGGATCGCAGCAGCGGCGCCTTTACCAGCCGCACGCCCGCCAGAAACGCCCCCGCGGCATTCACGCCCACCAGCGATACATGGTCGTGATTCAGTTCCTGCAGCGCCTCGATCCGGCCCCCGCTGCCGCCCTTGCCCTGCGCCGTGTTGATCACCTGCCACGCCTGGTAGTGCTTCTGCTTTTTCCGGTCGGGAGCTTCGTTGAAATACACAGCCACGGCAAACAAGACCGACAGAAAACTCGAGTACTCCAGGATCCTCAGCAAGCCCCATCGACCGAGATAATAAACAACCCACTCGACCACCCACTTGACTGCGAAAATCGGCAGTTCCCAGCCATGCAGAAGCTCCGCGCGCTGGTCGGCCCACGGAGCTGGTTGTTGTCGGGGTCCGGATGGCATACAGC
>JAYTVY010000711.1:0-2866 GCA_043743755.1 Bryobacterales bacterium
TCTTGGGTATCCGCCCCCGGAAGACCATGCTTGCGCTTCTCCGACTCGATTCCGTTCTCGACAGTCGGTTCTTGTGAAAAGCTTCTAACCCGCACCGCCAGCGCTTTGGCTCTCGCCCTCCCTCCCCTATATACTGGCCTTGATGCACCCCGACCAGGCGATTGTCGACGGCTGGAGCCGCGCCGCGCCGTTCTGGGAAAAGCACGGCGAAATTATCCGGGGGATGTTTGCGCCGGTCACTCAAGCACTGGTTGAGGATGCGCGGATCGGCCGCGGGCACGCGGTTCTGGATATCGCCACGGGTCCGGGAGAGCCGGCCTTGACCGTAGCCGCCTTAGTGGGACCCGAAGGCCGGGTTATTGGGATTGACCCGGCTCCGGAGATGGTGGCAGCCGCTCGCCGGGCGTCAGACCGGCTTGGCCTCGGCAATACGCAATTCGACGTCGCCTTCGCCGACCATCTGCCGTACCCCGTGGATTCGTTCGATGCAGTGGTCAGCCGCTTTGGGGTGATGTTCGTTTCATCTCCCGCCGACGCGGTTCGTGGGATGTTGAGAGTACTCAAGCCCGGACGAAAGATGGCCCTGGCGGTCTGGTATTTCGCCGAAGAAAATCCATTCTTCTACGCGCTGCAGCGGGTGATCGAGCGGTTCGTCGAATCGGCGCCACCCGTCCCCGATGCTCCCGACCCTTTCCGCTTCGCCAGCCCTGGCAAGCTAAAGGATCTTCTCGCCGAGGCCGGCGCCGTTGACCCATCTGAGCGCCTGCTGCAATTTACGATACAGGCTCCCATCTCGGTGGAAGACTTCTGGACCCTCCGCTTCGAGATCTCCGAAAAGCTTCGTGAAAAAGTTGCCGTGCTTTCTAGCGCGCAGTTGGCCGAAGTGAAGCGCCAGTCTCTCGAAGCTCTGCGTGAATTTTCCACGGAGAGCGGGATGAGCTTCCCCGCCAAGGTTCTTATCGTTTCCGCGGCCAAGAGCTAATCTCCCCAAGTTAATTCCATCACCCCTCCCGCCTCCACCTCCCGCCACCGGGCAAACAGTTCCGCCCTCTTCGCCCGCACCCCCGCAATCTCCTCTTCACTGAGCTTCCGCGGCCCATACTGGCCGAACTCCGCAGCCGTCATCGGCGTCCCGCCCGCCCGTTCCGCATCGAATAATCCCACAATGCGCTCTACCTCCACCGCTTCCTCCGGCAGCGCCCCGCGCGCGCCTTTGCCGTCGGTCTCCTCCAAATCCCATCCCTCCGCGATCAATCCAAAAAATCCGCGCCTGTAACCCAGCACGGACTCCACGGCGGAATGCGTCAGATCATGCAGCGCGAAGAACGCCGCATTGCGTCCGCCCTGCTTCTGCCAGGTCGCCGATCCATCCCCGCGCACGCACCGCAACACGCCCTCGCCGTCCGCCCGCTTTGAAATCTGTATCACCATTTTGCTAACCTTTCAGCCGTGCCATAGTCTAACTATGCCAGAGACCGCCATGCGCGACGAAATCCCTCCCGGAACCCTCTACATGCTGATCCTGAAGACCCTGGTCCCGTCCGCCAAACTGCACGGCTATGAGATCGCCAGTTCCATCGAGCGAATCTCCGGCGATGTCCTCCAGGTAGAAGAAGGCTCCCTTTATCCCGCGCTTCAGCGCATGCTGCTGAAGGGTTGGGTTACCGCCGAATGGGGCGTTACCGCCGGAAACCGCCGCGCCCGTTACTACCGGCTCACTCCCGCCGGCCGCAAACAATTTCAGGCCGAACAGGCCCAGTACCACCGGGTCAGCGCCGCAATTCAAAAAGTCCTGCAAATGGCCACCCCATGAATTTTCTCACTCAGCTCTTGCGCCGCGTGCGATACCTCTTCCACCGTTCGAAATGGGAAGACGATCTCGCTGAAGAAATGCGTCTGCACATGGATCTGCGCGCCGCCGATACCACAGCCGGCGGCGTCTCCGCGCACGATGCCGAAACTCAATCCCGGCGTCGCTTCGGAAATGTCTCGCGTCTCCGCGAAGAGAGTCGCGCCGCCTGGGGCTGGTCCTTTTGGGAAACATTGGCGCAGGATGTGCGCTACGGCGTCCGCACCCTCGCCGCCCACCGTGGATTCACCGCCGCTGCCGTGCTCTCGCTAGCTCTCGGCATCGGCGCCAACACCGCCATCTTCAGCATCCTGAACGCCGTGATGTTGCGATCCCTTCCCGTGGAAGATCCGAATCGACTAGTGCACGTGTATTCCGGCGGCAACGAATCCAGCACCAATCCTTTCTGGGAGCAAGTTCGTGATCGCCAGCAGGCATTCTCCGGAGTCCTCGCGTATTCGTCCACGCGCTTCGACTTGGCCGACGGAGGCGAGCGCCGTTTTGCGCAGGGCATGTGGGTCAGCGGCGATTTCTTCCGTGTCCTGGGAGTGTCTCCGCTCATTGGGCGAGTGTTCACCCCCGACGACGACCAGCACGGCGGCGGCCGCTCCGGACCCGTCGCCGTCATCAGCTATGCCTTCTGGCAAGCCAATTACGGAGGCGATCCGAAGGCGCTCGGTAAAACCGTGAAGCTGGATCGTCATCCGTTTCAGATTGTCGGCGTCACACCGCCCTGGTTCAAAGGACTCGACGTCGATCAGGGATATGGAGTAGCCATCCCGATCGGCTGCGAACCGCTTCTCCATACGGACCGAAGCGCGCTCGCTCAGCGCAGCTGGTGGTGGCTGGGGATCGTGGGGCGTCTCAAGCCTGGAGAAACCGCGCAGCGTGCGGAAGCTCTGATGAATTCCATTGCTCCGGAAATCGCCCGCGCCACCTTGCCGCCGAATTGGGATGCCGCGGGAAAAAAGAGGTACTTGCAGCACTCGTTTCAGTTGCGCCCGGCGGCGACTGGCT
>JAYTVY010000712.1:0-3404 GCA_043743755.1 Bryobacterales bacterium
CCACGCGCTGCATGAAACCATTGAGATTACCCACGGTTTTACACCCTGGTTTGAAACCGGATTCTACGTGTTCACCAGCGCTTCGGATCGATACGGGTGGCAGTGGGTGGGCAATCACATCCGCCCGCGCATCCGCGTTCCGGAACACTGGCACTGGCCGGTGGGCGCGAGCCTCTCGATGGAGGTGGGCTACCAGCGTCACGCCTTCTCGGCGGACACGTGGACGTGGGAGATCCGGCCGATCGTAGATAAGCAGCTGGGACGCTGGTATTTGGCGTTCAATCCGACGCTGGATCGCTCATTTCATGGTCCGGGGACGCGGCAAGGCGTGGGATTCTCGCCGAACTTCAAAGCCGGATACGACATCACCAAGAAAATTAATGCGGGGATCGAGTATTACGGGGCGCTGGGGCCGGTAACCGGGTTCGATCCGATTCACGAGCAGCAGCAACAGATTATTCCGGGCGTGGACTTGAATCTGGGGCCGGATTGGGAGTTTAACTTCGGTGTCGGAGTCGGGGTGACGGCGGGTACGGACCACCTGCTGGTAAAGATGATACTGGGGCGGCGGTTTTCGTTCGGGAGAAAGTAGCATGCTGGTACTGGCCTCACAGTCGCTGCGGCGGCAGGAGATCCTGCGGCTGGCGGGGATATCGTTTGTAGTGCGGATGCCGCGGATTGTGGAACAATTGCGGGCTGGGGAATCGGCGGCGGACTATGTCCGGCGTCTCGCGTCCGAAAAAGCGGACGCCGTGGCCGCGGCGGAAGACGAAATCGTTTTGGGCGCCGATACGGTGGTGGTGTCCGGAGGCTCCATCCTCGAAAAACCTCGCGACGACGATGACGCCCGGCGCATGCTGCGGCTGCTCTCGGGGCGCGAACATGAAGTGATCACCGGCGTTTGTATTCGTACGCCCCAGCGTGTAATTCTCGACACCGCGGTGACTCGCGTGCGATTCATCGCTTTGGAGGCCGCCGAGATCGACGCCTATATCGCCAGTGGCGAGCCCATGGATAAAGCCGGGGCGTACGCCATTCAGGGTCTCGCTTCAAAATTCATCGATCGGATAGAGGGATGCTATTTCAACGTGATGGGATTGCCGGTGGAACTGGTGTACCGCAGGATGAAGGAGCTCGGATTCAGCCTATGAAAATCTTCGTTGCTTTGCTACTTGCGCTCCCGCTGGCCGCCGCCGATAACTGGCGCGATCAAGGTGTGCTTTATCTGGACCACTCGCCCCAGGCCGTATTGCATCCAGTGCCGGTGCGAGCCGTGCGCCTGGGCGCGGGCTTCTGGCAGGACCGCCGGCGCGTCAACGTCGAGCGCAGCATTCCCACGATGCTGGAGCTGCTGGAGCAGCATGGGACCGTGGATAATTTCCGCCGGCTCACTGGCCGGTCGAAGGCTGCCCGTCAGGGGCCGCTCTACACCGACTCGGATCTTTACAAATGGATTGAGGCAGCGGCGTTCGTCTTGCAATCCGACGCGAATCCTCAACTGCAGGCGACGGTGGATCGTCTGATCGGCGAAGTTGCGGCAGCCCAGGAGCCCAGCGGCTACATCAACACATATTATTCGGGCGACCGCGCCGCGGTGCGCTTCGCTGAAATGCAGCGGTCGCACGAATTGTACTGCCTGGGGCACCTGATCCAGGCCGGCATCGCCTATTACCGGGCTACCGGGAACCGCAGTTTGATGGATATCGGCACCCGGTTCGCCGATTATCTGGCGGAGAACTTCGGACCTTCGAAGCGTCCTCTGCTGACGGGACATCCCGAGCTCGAATTGGCGCTGGTGGAGCTGTATCGAACCACGGGAACCCGGAGTTATCTGGATCTCGCGGGCTATCTTCTCAGCGGCGTGGAGCGCGAGCGTCTGCATTTGAAGGAATCCGATATACGGTACATGTTCAGCGGGGTCCCGTTCACTTCCCGGACGGTGTTCGAGGGCCATGCGGTGCGGGCGATGTATGCATCCAGCGGCGCGGCCGACTACTATGCCGAAACCGGCGATCCCGCATACCGCCAAACGCTGGAAACGCTTTGGCGCGACCTCAGCACGCGCAAGATGTACATCACCGGCGGCGTGGGATCGCGAGCGCAGGGCGAAGCTTTCGGCGAGCCGTATGAGCTGCCCAATGCACAGGCATACACCGAGAGTTGCGCGGCCATCGGCAACATGATGTGGAACTTCCGGTTACTCTCCATCAGCGGCGAAGCGCGCTTCGCCGACATGTTGGAGCGCGCACTCTATAACGGGGTGAATTCAGGGATGTCCCTTTCCGGAACACTGTACTGTTATCGAAATCCCCTGGCGTCGAACGGCGAGAAGATCCGCAACGAATGGTACGACACTATTTGTTGTCCTCCGAACATCCAGCGCACCCTGGCTTCGCTTCCAGGATATTTCTATGCCACCCGCCGCGATGGGCTGGCCGTGAACCTGTATCACAACTCCACCTTGGACTGGCATCTGGAGGACGGTACTCCATTGAAACTGGAGCAGAAAACGGATTATCCCTGGAGCGGCGAAGTCCAACTGACGGTGACGCCGGCAAGCCCTTCCGAGTTCACGTTGTATTTGCGTATTCCGGCCTGGTCGCGGAGAACCGTGGCGACTGTGAATGGGGCGGCTGCATCCAACGGCTCACCCGGGCAGTATCTGGCGCTGCGGCGGAAGTGGGCGGCGGGTGATCGCATTGTCCTCAGCCTGGAGATGGCTCCCCGGCTGACGGCCGCGAATCCTCGAATCGCGGAAGATGCCGGAAAGGTGGCGGTGGAACGCGGGCCGCTGGTTTACTGCCTGGAAGGGTTGGATCAGCCGGGACCCCTGCCCGATCTCGCGTTTACGAAGCCGGAGGCTGGGTTCGAATCGGCGTTTCGTGCCGATTTCTTGGGTGGAGTGCTCACGCTGCGGCATGCCGGTGAGGTAACCCAAAAGCCGCTGGCTGACGACCCGCTTTACGAACCGCTGGAAAACGCCCAGCAGCGAAGGTGGAAGCCGGTAGTCCTCACCCTGATTCCGTACTATACCTGGGCAAATCGTGAGCCTGGGGCAATGACGGTCTGGATCCCAAAACAGTAAGATGAATTACATAAATCGGCAACATGCACTAGAACAAATTATAGCCTTCGGCGGGTACTAGTACGCTTACACTATGTCTTTGGAATCACCTACTTGCTTTTTGTCCTGGATCAGGTTATAAAAGTGAAGGTGCCTGTGTTAGACCTAAATGTCCAGAGGCAGAGGGCAGGACACCATGGTTCCATGACCGTCAGAGGAGACGGCGTGGAAACTGAAGCATAATCGGAGGAATGGGAAAAATGAAAACAATGAAGAAAGCAATCTTAGGAATCGGGCTCGCATTGGCCATCGCGCTAGTGCCAGCTTCGGCCGCAACCAT
>JAYTVY010000713.1:0-8967 GCA_043743755.1 Bryobacterales bacterium
CGCGCCGAACCCGGATGCGGTGGAGGAGTTTCGAGTGATCACTAACAGCTACAGCGCCGAGTTCGGGCGGTTCGCCAGCGGCGTAATCAACATCATCACCCGCTCCGGAACCAATCAGTTTCACGGGTCGCTGTTCGAGTTCCTGCGCAATAACGATCTGAACGCGAACAACTGGGGCTCCGCTCTGGCTACGCCACCGCTGCATCGCAACCAGTTTGGCGGCAGCGTGGGGGGGCCCGTGATCCGCAACAAGACCTTCTTTTTCGGCACGTATTCGGGGCTGCGCCAGATCACGAGCAATTTCTTCAACAACGCCATTGTTCCCACCGCGCTGGAACGCACCGGCGACTTCTCGCAGTCCAAAGTGAAACCCACCGATCCCTTAAACAATGGGGCGCCGTTCGCGAACGCGCTTATCCCGCTGAAGCGCTTCGATCCCACGGCACTCAACATTTTAAACACCTACATTCCGCTGTCCAACACGGCCGGGAACATCTGGCAAGGAACCAGTCCCAGCCCGTATGTCACGGATGAATTCCTGGCCAAGGTGGAACATTCCTTCAGCGACCGGCAGCGTATTTCGCTGAGCTACTTTGAGACCAGCGGCCACACTTCGATATCCGGCGGCGGGAGCCCTCCCGGCAGCGGCCAGCTTCCCTGGTCGACCCAGAACTTCATCTGGCGCCAGCATAACGCGAATGCCAGCGACACGATCGCCATCAGCCTGACGGTTGTGGATCAGGTCTGGCTCTCCTATACGCGCAATTTCGGGGCGCGCTTGAGCACTCCGCAGATGTCGCTGGGCGACCTGGGTTCGCAATTCAAGATCCAGGGAACGCCATCGCTCCCGCAGATTGCCGTCAGCGGGTACTTTACGCTGGGCCAGGCGATTTCGGGACCGGAAGCAGGCACGAACTTCTACTCCATCCGCAACGTCTTGAACTGGAACAAGGGCAGCCACACCTTCAAGCTGGGCGGCGAGTTCTCGCTGGATAAGGATATCCAGCAAACCTTGCTCAACAACTACGGCACTTTTTCTTTCACCGGTACGAAAGCAAAATCCAGCAATGCGCTGTCGGATTTTCTGCTGGGGCTGCCAATTACCATGAACCAGGACGCGCCGGTGCTGGCCCTGGCGAATTTCTTCACCGGCGCTTTGTTCGCGCAGGACGATTGGAAGGTTACACCGCGGCTGACGTTCAACCTGGGACTGCGCTGGGACGTGCAACAGGCGCCCACGGATCCGCAAGACAAGGAGGCGACGTTCAAGCTGGGTGTACAGTCCAAGGTGCTGCCGTCCACCGCGCCTACGGGGCTGCTGGTAGTGGGCGATCCGGGAGTGGGACGGGGAATCGTATCCACACCGCTTACGCATTTCTCGCCGCGGCTGGGGCTGGCCTGGGATCCGTTCGGCGACGGAAAGACTTCGATTCGCGCGGCCGCCGGTCTATTCTACGGAAGCGTTTCCGGCAATGAGTGGAACTCCACATCCAACTTCCAGCCCTTCGCGGTGCGGCAGCAGTTTCCGAACGTAACATCACTCACCAATCCCTACGGCGCGCTGCCCGGCGGCGTGTCGCCGTTCCCCTTCTTTTACAGCCCGCAAAGCCCGCGCTTCATTTTCCCGGCTTCCATTTATGGCGTCGCGCCGGATTTCCGGTGGCCCTATACTTACCAGTTCAATTTTTCGGTGGAACGTCAGATCCGGAAGGATCTGGTGGTGACGGCGGCTTACGTAGGTTCGCTGGCCCATCGCCTGCCGCTGGCGATTGACTTGAACTATCCCATCTACAACAGCACCGCTACCTCGGCGAATGTGAACAGCCGGCGCCCAATTGACACCAACATCCTGTCCACTATCCAATCGGTGGAGTCCGTAATGAACACGAATTACCACGGGCTTCAGATTACCGTTGAAAAGCGCATGGGCCACCACTTCGGAGCGAAGGGATTTTACACTTTCTCAAAAGCCATTGAAGGAGCGACGCTCGAAAACAGCACCGTGGCCGGCGGGGTTGAGGATTTCCGGAATATCGCGCTGGACCGGGGCCGGTCGGATTTCGACCGCCGCCACGTTTCGGTGACTTCCTTCATCTGGGACCTGAGCTACTTCGGCGGCGCACATCCGGTAGTAAGAGCGTTGGCCAATGGGTGGCAGATATCCAGCATCATCACACTTCAAAGCGGGCTTCCCTTCAATGTAACCGCCGGGACGGACGTGAATCTGGATGGCACAAACAACGACCGGCCGAATCTGCAGGGGAATCCGTTTCTGGATCCGAATCGCTCACGCGCGGCGGTGACGGCGGCATGGTTCAATACCGGGGCATTCGGGATTCCACCGGCGGGCACGGACGGCAATACACAGCGCAATTTGCTGACGGGCCCGGGGAGCAAGAACGTGGATCTGGCCATCGCGCGCACTTTCAAGATACGCGAGCGAGTGAGCCTGCAAGCACGCGGCGAAGCTACGAACGCGTTTAACCTGGTGAATCTGAGCAATCCGACGGGTTCGATGAATTCGCCGTTGTTTGGACAGATTCGCAGCGCCAACCAGATGCGGCAGCTGCAGGTGAGCTTGCGCCTGACGTTTTGAGGTACCTGGGGGTCAGCTACCGCTATTTTCGGGAGGAGTTCCGCGGGGAAACCTTGCCTGGCTTTTTCACACTTGCTCATTAGGCAGATGCTGGTAGGCTAACGGAAGAACGCAGGAGACGGTGATCCTGCGAGGCGACGACGACCAGATTGTGCCGTTTGGCGCGGCTGCGCTGCTCTCATCGAAGCTGGTGAAAGGCGCGATTCTGAAAATTTATCCGTGAGCGCCACATCCGATGGCTTCAACCCTTAAAGACCGCGTGAACGCGGAGTTGATCGACTTTATTGAGCACGGTTAAGGAAGCCAAGGCGTAGGCGGGAGTTGGGAAGCGTGGTGATAGGCGGGCTGTCGTTGCGCTTCCTTACGGGCGCGGCTCCGATGCCGCACGACGACCAGATGGTGCTGATGCTGGTTAAGGCGCGCTGAAAATTCCTCCGGGAGCGCCACATGGGATGGCTTCAACGCTTAAAGACCGCGTGAACGCGGAGTTGGTCGACTTCATCGAGAACGGCAAGGAAGCAAGAGCGTGGGCGGGGGTTGGGAAGCGTACGCGTTCTACGGGCTGCGATAGTCCGCTGTCGTTGCGCTTCCTTACGGGCGCGGCGCCGCTCGGAGCCGCGCGCGTTAGCAAGCCTCCGGCTGGACGGAAGTACCGCGGCAAACTGTAAGGGAGAACATGGCGATCCATCGGCTTGCGGGCAAGCGCGCACCTAAAGAGCTTCCGGTTGATCCGGGGGAAGTCGGAGCCGCGCGCGTTAGCAAGTGTCCGGCTGGTCGGACGTACCGCGGCAAACTGTAAGGGAGAAACATGGCGATCCATCGGCTGGCGGGCAAGCGCGCCTAAAGAGCTTCTGGTCGATCCGGCGAAGTCGGAGCGGCGCGCGTTAGCGAGCGTCCGGGTGGTCGGACGTACTGGGGCAAACTGGAAGGGAGGAACATGGCGATCAATCCGCTGGCGGGCAAGCGCGCACCGAAGGAGCTTTTAATCGATCCGGCGAAGCTGGAGCGCGAGTACTTTGACAACCGGCCTGATCCGGCCGATCCCAACCAGCTGGTCAGTTTCGGCACCAGCGGACATCGCGGCACGTCGTCCAACTCGACATTTAACGAGTGGCACATTCTGGCCATTACGCAAGCGATCTGCGAATATCGGCGCGGACTCAACATCAGCGGTCCGGTGTTCGTGGGAAAAGACACGCATGCACTTTCGCGGGCAGCACAGCAAACGGCGCTGGAAGTGCTGGCGGCATGCGGCGTTCCCGCGCGGATCCAGCGCGACGATGGGTTTTCTCCGACGCCCGTAATCTCGCGGGCCATTCTGGACTACAATCGCGGCCGCACGGAGGGGCTCGCGGACGGAATTATTATCACGCCGTCACACAATCCGCCGGCGGATGGTGGATTCAAGTACAACCCTCCCGAGGGCGGCCCGGCCGACACCGATATCACGAACTGGATTCAGGATCGCGCGAATGAACTGTTGCGCGCGGGCAATCGCGAGGTAAAGCGCAGCGCCCCCAACGCGCACCAGGAGGATTTCCTGACACCGTACGTGGAAGATCTGGCGCGAGTGATCGACATGGAAGCGATTCGAGCGGCCAAATTGAAGATCGGCGTGGATCCGCTGGGCGGCGCATCGGTGGCGTATTGGGAGCCGATCGGGATGCGTTATGGATTGAATATCAGCGTGGTGAACCCGTCCGTGGATCCAACGTTCGCGTTCATGCCGGTGGATCACGACGGCAAGATCCGCATGGACTGCTCCAGCCCGTACGCGATGGCCGGTCTGGTGCACCTGAAGGATCGGTTCGACGTGGCCTGGGGTAATGATCCGGACGCGGATCGCCACGGCATTGTTACGCGCTCGGCGGGGCTGATGAATCCGAACCAGTACCTCGCGGTGGCGATCCGGTATCTGCTAGCGAATCGCCCGCAATGGCCGGCGTCCGCGGTGGTGGGCAAGACGCTGGTAAGCAGCGGAATTATCGATCGCGTGGTGCGCGACCTGGGGAGAACACTGTGGGAGGCGCCGGTGGGGTTCAAATGGTTCGCCCCTGGGCTGTTCGACGGCGCCTGCTGCTTCGGCGGCGAGGAGAGCGCGGGCGCGAGCTTCCTGCGCCAGGACGGATCGGTGTGGACCACGGATAAGGACGGGCTGATTCTGGGGTTGCTGGCGGCCGAGATTACGGCCCGCACGGGGAAGGATCCGGGCGAGCATTACCGGGAGATAGCGGCCAAGTTCGGCGAGTCGCACTATACGCGGATCGATGCGCCGGCCACGCCGGAGCAGAAAGACCGTCTGAAGAAGCTGTCGCCGGACGCGGTGAAGGCTACCGAACTGGCGGGCGACCGGATTGTCGCGAAATTGACGCGCGCCCCGGGCAACGATGCGCCCATCGGCGGCCTGAAAGTGGTGACCGGAAGCGGCTGGTTCGCGGCGCGTCCATCGGGTACCGAGAATATATTCAAGCTGTATGCCGAAAGCTTCCAGAGCCAGGAGCATTTGGACCGCATCGTTGAGGAGGCGCAAGCGATCATTGCCGGCCCGTAGGCGGGCTGAGGGCGCCTATCCACGATTTGGCCCCCGGCAGCGTCATAATGATTAGGTATGTGTATATCTCGTGGCCGCGCCCGCCGTAGAGGCTTTTCGCTCATTGAGCTGCTGATTGTAATCGCGATCATTCTGGTGATTCTGACCTTCGCCGTGCCGAAGTTCAACAGCACCATCATGAATGCGCACGAGATCGCCGCCATTAAGGCCCTCCAAACCGTTCACGGGATGCAGGCGCAGTACATGTCGCAGTTCGGCAAGTACGCCACCACGCTAACCGAGCTGGGTCCGCCCGCCAGCGGCGGCCCGGGCCCGCAGGCGGCCGATCTCATTCCCGGGAGCCTTTCCGGGGGCGAAAAAGACGGGTACGTCTTTACTATGACAGCTACCCCCAGCGGTTATTCCATTAACGCCAACCCGAAGGTCTATAACAGCACCGGCCGCCGCACGTTCTACTCGGACCAGAGCATGCAGATCCATCAGAACTGGTCCCAGGAACCGGCCAACGCCACCAGCCCCGATTTGAAATGAAGACTCGGAACGTCGTCCTGCTGGTGCTTCTCAGCGTTGCTCTGATTCTCTTAATCACTGGAGCAGTGGTGGCGGAATTGGTGGTCCCCAGACTCGGCCACGCTCGCATGGCGGCCCTGGAAGCGGCCGCGGTCCACGAAATCCGAAACATCGAGACGGCGCAAGTTCAGTATTTTTCGCTGTATGGGAAGTACGCGGCAACACTGGCCGAGCTGGGTCCGCCGGCCGCGGAAGAAAAGAACGGCTACGTTTTCACCATGAGCACAACTCCTGGCGGATTCGCCATCCATGCCAATCCGAAAGTGTACAACAGCACGGGCCGCCGGACCTTTTACTCCGATGAGAGCATGCAGATCCATCAGAACTGGAACCCGGAACCGGCCAACGCGACGAGCCCCGATTTGAAGTGAAGGGGGCGGAAGATGCCGGTGCGCTTCCTACGGGCGCGGTCTGAGCCGTGCGCGTTAGCAAGCGTAACGACTGCCGATCTTCACGCCTTTTCGAGCCGCGCACGCTTGCTTGACGCGCGCGGCTCTGAAAGCGGCATTCGATCACGGCACGTGGATTATTTCACGGACCCGTTAGCAAGCGTGGGGGAGGGCGGTGCGCTTCCTTGCGGGCGCGCGCGTCACGGGTTTTGGGATACGAAAGCGGCGATCTCGGCGGCTTCCGCATTACTCAACCTGAAGGTTGCAGCGCCGATCACGCCGGGCACTTGCTCAGCCGACCGCATCCCCACGATTGCGGCGGTGACCGCCGGATTCCGCAGCGTCCAGGCGATGGCGACTTCGCCCGTGGCACGGTTATGACGGCGGCCGATATCACGGAGCAGTTCGGCGAGGTTCAGGTTCCGTGACAACCGCGGCTCCTGGAAATTGGGCGTGCGGCGGCGGAAATCGTCCGCGGGCAGCGTAGAGGCCCGCTCGTGCGTCATCGCGCCGCTCAGCAGTCCAGACTTCATGGGCGAATAGACAATCACTCCGATATCGTGAGCGGCGGCGTACGGCAGAATCGATTCCTCGATTTCCGGCGAGATAATGGAGTACGGCGGCTGAAGGGAGGTAATGGGCGCGATGGCCTGCGCGCGGCGCATCTGATCCGCGTTGAAATTCGACACGCCGATCCAGCGCACCTTGCCTTCCTCGCGCAGCCGGGCCATCTGGGACCAGCCCTCTTCCACGTCTTCGTCCGGTTCCGGCCAGTGGATCTGATAGAGATCGATCGCGTCCACTTTCAGGCGGCGCAGGCTGGCCTCGCATTCGCGGCGAACGGAATCCGCTTTCAAGCTCTTGCCGATCTCCCGGCGCTCATTCCATACGCGAGCGCACTTAGTGAATACATAAGGCCGGTTCGCGCGGCCTTCCAGCGCGCGGGCCACCACCTCCTCGGAATGCCCGAGTCCGTAGACGGCCGCTGTGTCGATCCAGTTAATGCCGGCATCCAGCGCGGCGTGAATGGCGGCGATGGAGTCGGTATCGTCCTGCGGCCCCCAGCCGAACGCCCAATCGCCGCCTCCCATGGCCCACGCGCCCACTCCGATGCGGGTGAGCAGCAGATCGCTGTTGCCAAGTTTTTTCGTTTCCAAGCGCGTGCAATCTCCTCGTTTATTTCAGATGGCGGCGGCGGCGGCCCGCATGGCGTACAGAGGAATCAAGCCGGCGGACTTGGGCAGCTCCGTCTCTCCAGCGTAAACGAACTGAAAGTCTTCGATTTCCTGCACGCGGGCGAGGGCCGCGAAAGCCTGGCTCACGTAAATGAGCCCCGGCGGGGTGACAGGCTCCATGCGAGCGGCCCGATTGACGTGGGTGCCGATGTAGTTGCGGCTGCCCTCGCGAAACGGATCGGAGTATTCGTAAATCGGCCCCGCATGCAAGGCCACGCGCAACGTAAGATCGTCACGCAAGCCCAGATCTCCCCACTTGGTTCCGTTGATCAGGCCGAGCAGCTCGATAGCGAAGTTGCCGGCAATGCGCAGATCGTCGAAGACCAGGAACAGCCCGTCTCCCCACGTATTCACGTATGGCTTGGGACTGGTACGGTCCACCAGCCGCGCAATAGCGCCCATGAAATGCTGGATGAAGTGCGGCATCTGCGCTTCGCCAAGCGCGCTGAAATTCTTTACATCGCCGAAGAGCATGGCTCGGGCTGAATTTGCCAGTTGGGGCGAGCCTGAGATGGCTGGAAGCACCGATGCGGGCGGGCGGCCTTCTCGCAGCGCCGCGGGATCCAGAATGTGCACGTCACTCCCAGTCCGCCAGCGCGCGACAACATCGGCGGTACCGCCCGCGCCATCACCCGGCTTACCGTCCCACACGGCCAAGTGTATCGGCGGCGTGTTGAGCTGTTCGGCGCGAATCCGCGCCAATCCGTGGATCAAATCATTCGCATAGTCGTAGGAAGCGCTGCTCGCGGTAATCCGCTGATGGGAAGCGCAAGTTACGTCGTCCGCTTCGGCCAGCAGGCGCCTGAAACGAGCCGTCCAGTCGCCGCCCGAATCGGCAACGCTCTCTTGCCGGAATATTTCCGGATCGCTGGGCAGCACGATGTAGATGCGGCCGCCGAGGTCCCGAATGGTTTCGAGGAACACGATGTCGGACCCGCTGGCGGCGGAAGCGTAGCCCACGCGAATATCCAGTTTTACGACCTGTTCGCGGATGGCTTCGCGCAGCCGCGCCTCAAAATCCGAGCCGCTGGGAAAGCGTGGCGACGGGCGGGAGGGCTGGTCCACGCGATGTCCCGTGAAAACCGCCACGCTGGGGATCCGGAAACAGCGGTCAAACCGTTTGGCGTCGTGCCGGTAGTGGCGCAGGATAAGATGCGCGTTGCGGCGGGTGGAGGCGAGCCGGGCGAGATCGTCTCCGGCAATGGAAGCCGCGCTGGAATAATATTTGTCGGCTTCGTTCCAGTGCTCCAGAATCAACTCGGCCTCGCCGATGGTGGCCTCGCGCCAGTAATCGGGCTCTTCTGTCTTGGCGCGTTCCTCCAGACAGGTGGCGCGAATCTGGCCGGCGAGATTCCTGGCGTCCGCGCTTTCGCCCAAAAGCAGTGAAAGCGTGGCGGCGTTGATGCCGCTCCAGTATTCCAGCGGCGACCGCCATGCTTCCCGATAGCTGTCGCGAGCGCTTCGGAGAAGACGTTCCCGTTCGGCGGGGGCAGCGGCCAACAGTCCGCGGTCCTTTAGAACACGAGCCTGCATGCCCAGCGTCTCCTGATCGCGATGACCTTCCGCGACGAGCGCGTTGAGGATGCTCTCGGCTTCCTCCGGCGAACCGCTGCGCGCCAAGGCGAG
>JAYTVY010000714.1:0-1649 GCA_043743755.1 Bryobacterales bacterium
CTTGTTTGTGTAGGAGATATTCGGATCCACCATGTTGATGTTGTGGTTGGTGTCGAACACGAAATTTGATAGGTTGAGATAGTAAGTGACATCCACCACCATTCCCATCGGTATCTGCCGCTGCAACGACAAGTTGATCCGGTCGCTGGTTTGTCTCGGGCGGTCGGCCAGATAGTACGAGGTGCTGTCGCCTAAGGCGGTGTACCGCCCGAGGGTCTTCTGATACGCCGGGATCACTGGATTCGTGGCTGGAAACGGATTGTTTAGCTGCATTTGCGGCACGCCTTGCACCAGCGGCGGCGCACCGGTGTAACTGGTGTACCCAGGCGTGGTGAGGTTATTGAAATCCGTCGTCCCTTGTATCCACGGATTGATGTAACGGCCGTAGCCGACGCGTAGCGACGTTCTGTCATTCAGTCGCAACGCTGCCCCCACGCGTGGCGATAGAGTGCCCTTGCCGGAGTTCCATTGCCCACGGTTGCCGCTATCCGCGAATTGAAAGGCGCCGTTGAACGTCCACGGTCCCTGATAGAACTTCTTGACTGCGTCGGGTATTTGGGGCGCGTTCGCTCCTTGAAATTCAGGAATAGGGCTCGTGAGATCAAGCCCGCGAACGGAACGGTCCTCTGCTTCGCGCCAGGACTGTTCGAACTCATATCGGAGGCCCAGATTCAATGTCAGTTTCCGGCTTATCTTCCAATCGTCATTCACGAAACCGGAGTAGAAACGCGACGAAGGATTCAGGAAGTTAATAGCCGGCATTGAGGTAGCGCTGGAATCCCAGTCGCTCGCGCCGCCGTTGGTGGGCGCCACCGCGCCGATCAGGAACGTCGCAAAACCATCGCCGGACAGGCGGGTATTCGGGTTCACATAAGTGTTCGCGGTCGGGTTCGCGTAGAAGCCGAAGCCCGGATTGCTGAGAATCAAGCCTTGTGCCGAGTCATTCCCGCGCGTCTCGAAGCCGAACTTGAGGTAATGCGAGCCGCGCTGCTGCGCTACCTTGAGGTCGATGCTGTTGGCGGTTGGGCGCTGGTCCCAATAGCCGCCGCCGGGTCCCATGTTAAAGTTCCGGGTTCCACCGTCGTTGCCGGTGATCGACATGCGGGGCAGCAGCACGGGCACCGATGGATCGGCGAATATCTGCTTGTAGAAACTCGAATTGGGCCAAATCTTTCCCCATCCATCCACTGTGTATAGGGCGCCTGGCTGGGCGGCATCGATAAAGCTATGATACTCGCCGCGGGCATTAATCACAGTGCGCGCGCTAAGCGTGTAAGTCAGGTCGCCGGAGAACGAAGTGGCGTCCCGCTTGCTGCCGCGGTCCGAAACATAATAATCGGAACCCGTCGGATTCGACGTCGTTATCGGCGTCCGGAACATCGAGAAGCGGCCTGACGCCCGTAGCCTGTCCGTGACCTGGTAGTCCACGCGATCGGAGAAATTCTTGTACGGGAATGTGATCGGCAGGGCGACGGAATAATTGTTCACGTGATACGGCCCAACCCCCGCGGAATTGGCCGCCCAGAGGTGACTGACGTAACCAGTCGCCACCGGGTCAAGCTTGGAGCCCGGAATTATATTGCCTGGATACGGCGAGCGCGTGATCACGCTGCCGTCGGCCGACGTAACCGTGCTCCACGGGTCATAGA
>JAYTVY010000715.1:0-4947 GCA_043743755.1 Bryobacterales bacterium
ACTTCCGAGGTGTCAAAGCGCCACGTGTCCGGCGGCGTAGTAAGATTCCTTCTTATGGTCACCACACGGGTCCTGGCGCTGGCTCTAGCCGCCGCGGCACTGGTTACAGCGGCGATTCCCACTCCCGCCGAACATCTCGGGTTCGCGCCCGGGGACGATTACAAGCTGGCGGATTACGGGCAGATCGTTTCTTATTTTCAGAAGCTGGAGAAGAATAGCGACCGGCTCCGGCTGCGCGAATTCGGCAAGACATCGCTAGGAAAACCGATGTACGCCGCGTTCATCTCATCGGGAGAGAATCTCAAGCACCTGGACGAGTATCGCGAAATCAATCGCAAACTGGCGCTGGGGCTGGTGGACGCCGGCGAAGCACGCCGGCTGGCTGCGCGCGGCAAAGCCATCGTGTGGATCGATTCTGGACTGCATGCCAGTGAAGTCGCGCCATCGCAGCACGCGCCTGAGCTGGCTTATCGCATGCTGACGGATGAAAGCGAGTTCACGCGCAAGATCCGCGAGAACGTGATTCTGATCCAGATCCCCTGCATCAATCCCGACGGGCTGGATTGGATCGTCGAGTGGTATCGCAAGAATGTCGGAACAGCCTTCGAGCTGGCGCCGTTACCGTGGCCGTATCAGAAATATGCCGGCCACGACAATAATCGCGACTGGTTCATGCTGAATCTGCCGGAGACGCGCAACGTGACGAAATTGCTGTTCGCCGAATGGTTCCCGCACATCGTGTACAACCAGCATCAGGCGCCGCCGTTTCCCGCGCGAATCTTTGTGCCGCCCTACGCGGAGCCGCTGAACCCGAACATTCCGGCGGCGGTGATGGAAGGTATTAACCTGATCGGATCGGCCATGAGCGAACGATTCGCCCGCGAGGACAAGCCCGGCATTCTGTCGTACTGGGGCTTCGATGCGTGGTGGAACGGCGGGCTGCGCAGCGTGCCCGCGTTTCACAACATGCATGGGATTCTGACGGAGACGGCGGGCTATATGTACGCGACGCCGCGGACCTACAAGGCAGCCGATCTGCCGGAGCGCTTCGCGAACGGGAACCCCGCCAAGGAATCCACGGTGTTCTATGAACGCCCGTGGATGGGCGGCAAGTGGGGCGTGCGAGATGCCATAGAGTACATGCTGACGGCCGATTTCGCGATTCTGGATCTGGCATCGGCGCGCAGCGAGCACTACCTCTACAAGGCCTGGGACATGGCCCGGGCCGGAATGACGTCCGACGCGAAGCCGTACGCCTATGTGGTGCCCGCCAGGCAATGGGATTCATCCAGCGCGGCGTGGATGCTGGAGCGCATGCGTCTCTCGGGAGTGAAAGTGGAGCGCGCCTCAGCCGAATTTTCGGCGGGTGGAAAAAACTACGCCGAGGGGACCTATGTGGTGCGGACGCGCCAGCCGTTTCGCGGTTACATCGTGGATCTCATGGAGCCTCAAAAGTATCCGGAGCTCAAGACCGGCGCCACGGGACCAACCAAGCGCCCGTATGACGTAGCTGGCTGGACGCTGCCCATGCAGATGGGCGTGCAAGTGGATCGCATCGAAGAATCGTTCACTGTGAAGCTCGCCGATATGGCCGAGGTAAAAGCACCGGAGCCGAGTCTGGATCATCGCGATGACGGATCGTTTCTGAAGACCGCGGAACTGCTGAAGCGCGGCGAAAAGGTGGGATGGACCGCCGACGGAAGCATCGTGACCGGCGATGCCGCGGCGAAATGGCGTCTCCATACGCCGCGCGTCGCGGTGTACGAGCCTTGGACGGGCAATCTGGATTCAGGCTGGACCGAGTGGCTGCTGGATCAATTCCATGTCCCGTACACCGCCTTGCACAACACGGAGCTGCGCGAGGGCGCGCTGCGGGAACGGTTTGACACCATCATTCTGGCATCGCAATCCGGGGCAGCCATTCTGCATGGCATCCGTCAGGGCGAGCGCAGCACCGTGCGCGGAGGAGCAGCCGACGATACGTCGGGCCAGCAGCGGCCCGAATATACGGGCGGCATCGAAATAGGGGGCTTGTACGAACTCGAGAAATTCGTCACGGCGGGCGGAACGCTGGTGGCGTTCGACGAAGCTACCGAAGTGCCGGTGCAGCACTTCTCACTGGGAGTGCGAACGCTGCTGCAAACCCTGCCACAGGGCCGCGACGCGGAAGCGCCGGCCGGAGGATACTACTGCCCCGGATCGCTGCTGCGCATCACCGTTGACACAACCGATCCGGTGGCGTTCGGCATGCCCAAGGACGCCATCGTATTCTCGCAAGGCGGCCAGGCCTTCGACGTGACGCTGCTACCTGAATTCAACAAGGGCGATCACGAGGTGCGCGCCGTCGCGCGATACGCCGCCGCCGGGGTGCTCGCAAGCGGCTGGATCTCCGGAGAGCGAGCAGTGCTGGGCCGCCCGATCCTCGTGAACGCGCGCCACGGGAAAGGCCGGGTGGTGCTGTTCGGCTTCCGCCCCCAGCATCGCGGCCAGACCTTCGGAACCTTCAAATTCGTATTAAACGCCGTGTATCTAGGATCCGCCGAGTAGCCGTACGGCGGGGCCCCTGCCCCGCAGCCAGCCCCCCGGCTGGCTTTGCTCCCCCCACTACCCCATGAAGATCCCACCATTCACGTCAAGCACATGCCCAGTAATATACGACGCTCCCTCCCCGGCCAGGAACACGACAGCCGCCGCCACATCCTCCGCCGTTCCCATTCGCTTCAAAGGAATATTTCCAAGCATCTTGTCCTTGAGTTCCTGCGAGAGACCGTGAGTCATCCCAGTCTCGATGAATCCGGGCGCCACGGCATTCACCGTGATATTGCGGCTCCCCATTTCCTGCGCAATGGATTTCGTTAGTCCGATCAAACCCGCCTTCGACGCCACATAGTTCGCCTGCCCTGGATTCCCCATCTCTCCCACCACCGAGGAAATGTTGATGATCCGGCCCCACCGCTCTTTCATCATTCCGGAGAGCACTTGCTGGATCATCAGAAACGCCCCGGTGAGATTTGTGCCGAGGACGGCATCCCAGTCGTCCCTCTTCATGCGCAACGCCAGGTTATCGCGCGTGATGCCCGCGTTGTTCACCAGAATATCGATGCGGCCGAATTCTTTCGCGGTACGCGCCGTGGCCTCCTTGATGGATTCGGCGCTGGCCAGATCCAGCGCGACGGGGAACGCTTCCCTGCCCTGCGCGCGGATCTCCGATGCCAGCTCCTCAAGCTGGTCGGCCGTGCGTGCAGCCAGTGCGACGCGGACGCCCGTCTGCGAAAGCGCCAGCGCGCAGGCACGCCCAATGCCCCGGCTGGCCCCGGTGATGAGTGCGGTGCGATTTGTCATATGACGCGAAGTTCCATCATAGTAGAGGTCAATGGCCTATAGCGATCTCCGCGAGTTTATCCGCGCGCTGGAAAAGAATCAAGAGCTGAAGCGGATTCCGTTTGAAGTGGATCCCCACCTGGAAATCACGGAATTCGCCGACCGCGCGGTGAAAGGCGGCGGCCCCGCGTTACTTTTCGAGAAACCGAAAGGCTCCAGCGTTCCCGTTCTGATCAACGCATTCGCAAGCAAGCGCAAGATGGAGATCGCGCTGGAAGTGGATTCCGTGGATGAGATCGCGGCGCGCATTTCCGAATATCTGGAAATGCGCATGCCGCAAGGCTTGATCGGCAAGCTGAAGATGCTGCCCAAGCTGGCCGAGATGGGATCGTTCTTTCCGAAGATCGTTTCAGACGGCGCGTGCAAGGAAGTGATCCGAAAGGACGGATTTTCGCTCGACGAGTTTCCCATCTTGCATTGCTGGCCGGAAGACGGCGGACGCTTCGTGACGCTGCCCATGGTCTTCTCGCGAAATCCGGACACAGGCAAACGCAACTGCGGCATGTATCGGATGCAGGTGTACGATCAGCGCACCACCGGCATGCATTGGCAGACTCACAAGCAGGGCGCCGAGCACTATCGGCGGCTGCTGAACGAAGGCAAGCAGGCTCGCATGGACGTTGCGGTGGCCATCGGGTCCGACCCGGCGACCATGTACTCGGCGATTCTGCCGCTGCCGCCGGATCTGGATGAAATGATGATCGCCGGGTTCCTGCGGGGGAAGCCGGTGGAGATGGTGAAGTGCGAGACCTCGGATCTCGAAGTCCCAGCCAACGCCGAGATCGTGCTGGAAGGATACGTCGAAATCGGCGAACTGCGCCGCGAGGGACCTTTCGGCGATCACACCGGATTCTATTCGCTCGAAGACGACTATCCGGTATTCCACGTAACTTGCGTTACGCATCGCAAGAATCCGATCTATGCAACCACCATAGTGGGCCCGCCGCCAATGGAAGATTTCTACATGGGCAAGGCGATCGAGCGCATTTTCCTGCCTCTGATGCGACTGCAATTGCCCGAGATCCGAGACATTTGTATGCCGGCCGAGGGCATCTTTCACAACTTGATTCTAGTGTCGATTCGCAAGTCGTACCCGCTGCATGCCCGCAAGGTGATGCACGCAATCTGGGGTCTGGGGCAGGCCATGTTCTCGAAATGCATCGTCGTTGTCGACGAGGATGTGGACGTCCAGAACGTCAGCGAAGTGGCGTGGAAGGCGCTGAACAACATCGATCCCGAGCGCGACATTCAATTCGTGCTGGGTCCCGTGGATTCGCTGGACCATTCGAGCCGCTTGCCGAACTTCGGATCGAAGATGGGGATTGATGCGACACGGAAGTGGAAGGAAGAGGGTTTCGTGAGGCCGTGGCCGGGCGTAATTCGAATGAGCGAGGATGTCAGGAAGCGCGTGGATGGGTTGTGGAAGAAGGCAGGGCTTTAAGATTGGAGCGCCCCCTGGAAGGGGGCGCTGTTCTCTACGTTACGCGACGAGCTTAATACCGGCGGTGCCGTTCCCGCCACTCGTGCTCACGCCGTTCATGCTCTCGCCAGCGGCGATCACGCACG
>JAYTVY010000716.1:0-5271 GCA_043743755.1 Bryobacterales bacterium
GACCATTGGCGAGTGCCATGGATCCGCGCGACCTCAAAGAAGAAACGGCGATTCACGAAGTTGCACGCCATTTCCGCATGCTGGCATGGCTCAAGAAGAACCAGTTAGTCCGGCTGATTCGCGATACGGGCCAAGCCTGGATCGACGATAAAGCGCCGCGACTGGGAGCCGCGCTCGCGTTTTACACGGCGCTGTCGCTGGCGCCATTGGTGCTGGTGGTGCTCGCCGTGGCGGGACTCGCCTTTGGAGAAGCGGCCGTGCAGGGCGAACTGGAGTGGCAGGCCCGCGACATGGTGGGCCCCCACGGCGCAGTTGCCGTCCAGGCGCTGGTGAAAGCGGCCCATTCGCCGGGCCACGGCGTGGTGGCTACCATCATCGGATTGCTGGCCCTCTTCTTCGGCGCCACTTCCGTAGTGGTGGAGCTGACCGATGCACTCAACACTATTTGGCATGTGCCGTCGCGGCCGTACACTTCCGGATTGGCCGGCATCGGCCGGCTGTTGAGGCAAAGATTCATCTCGTTCGCGATGGTGGTGGGCATCGGATTCCTGCTGCTAGTTTCGCTCGTCGTCAGCGCGTGGCTGGCGGTCATCGGCGCATTCTTCCGCGGACGGCTGCCCATGCCTCACGCCGCCATGGAAGTGTTCAACTTCACGGTGTCGTTCCTGGTGATCACTTTCTTGTTCGCCCTGGTTTACAAGGTGCTGCCCGACGTACGATTGCGCTGGAGCGACGTCGCGGTGGGCGCGGCAGTCACCTCACTGCTGTTCACCCTGGGGAAATTCCTGATCGGGCTGTACCTCGGCAACACCACGTTCGCATCCGCTTACGGCGCTGCCGGTTCATTCCTGATTGTGCTGGTCTGGGTCTACTACTCGGCGCAAGTGTTCTTTCTGGGCGCCGAGTTCACCAAGATCTATACTCATGAACTCGGATCCAGCCTGCGCGCTACCCTCGACCTGCATCCGGTGAGCGTCGAGGAACCGAAAATCACGATTGCCACCTCTTGAAACCTCTCTTGACAAGAGCCTCTTGACAATCTCGCCCTTCCTGCCCCACAATCGTACAGGCGAAGAAAAGGCGAAATTGCATGAACCCAGACGCCGCTCTCACCACTACGCTCGGATTCCGCGCGCTCGTTCGCGATCGGGAACATCTCCCTTCCGGTCTCGCCGCTCTTGATGCGGTGATTCAGGGGTTCCCGCGCGGATCGATCTCGGAGATCCTGGGTGGTGAGAGCTCCGGACGCACCACGTTGGCGCACACGCTGCTGGCCTCGGCCACCGGGCGATCCGAGATCTGCGCCTGGGTAGACACCAGCGATTCGTTCGATCCCGTTTCGGCGGCCGAATCCGGAGTGGCGCTGCCGCAAGTGGTCTGGATCCGCTGCGGGCACAATGCCGGGCATGCTTTGAAGGTGGCGGACCTGCTGCTTCACGCCGGCGGATTCGGCGTGGTGGTGCTGGATCTGTGTCAGGTTGCGAACCGTGTATTGAACGCGATCCCGATCTCGTATTGGCATCGCTTTCGCCGGGCCGTGGAGAACACGCCCACCATTCTCACGCTGCTGGAGCGGGAGCCCCTTGCAAAATCCTGCGCCGCATTAATTTTAGATGCCCAACGCCGCCGTTTGGTGTGGACCGGCGCGGCGGGTTTCGAATTACTGCGAGGGCTGGAAGTGGAGGCAGGCTCGCGCAAACCAATCCGCCAAGAAACCGCCCGCTTTGTGGGCCGGCTCCCCAAGTGAAAAATGTTCGCCTGCATCCACTCCTCGGGAACCGTGCTGTCCTCACAAGACCTGGGTCTTCTGGCAGGAATGTTTACCCCGGCATTCGAGTACACCACACCCGACACCATCGTCTTCGACATTGACGGCCTCACCCGCCTGCTGGGCGCTCCCCGCGAGATTGCACAAGCCATCGCGCGCAAAGGCGGTCCCACCGTAAACGTCGCTGTAGCCGCAAATCCAGACGCGGCAATTCTCGCAGCCCGCAACTTCCCCGGAGTAACTGTATTCAGTGACGGAGCACTGGCAACCTTGCCCGTAGCAGCGCTCCGCCTTAGCGCCGATCTGGGCGGCATCCTCGAAAGCTGGGGCATCCACACCCTGGGCGATCTGGCGGCGATCCCCGAAATCGGACTCGCCGAGCGCTTCGGCGAAGAGATGGTGCGCGTGCAGCGCCTCGCGCGCGGCGTGGTCGAGCGGCCGCTTAAAATCGAGCAGCCCGAGATTCCATACCAGGAGCGAGTGGCGCTGGACCATCCCATCGCCCTGCTGGAGCCGCTGCTGTTCGTGCTGTCGCGCATTTTGAACGACCAGTGCGCCCGGCTGGCGTCGCAAGCGCTGGCCACCAATGAAATACATCTCAAGCTGGAGCTCGAAGACGGGCGCGAACATCTCCGTACGCTGCGTTTCCCGGCGCCGCTGCGCGAAACGCGTCCCTTATTGAAGCTGCTGCAAATGGACCTGGATGCGCATCCACCCGAATCCGCCACGGTGGCCGTTTCGCTCGCGCTTGAAGCGGTGGAGCCGCGCACCGTCCAGCACGGTCTGTTCCTGCCCGCCACGCCCGCGCCGGATCGTCTGGAGCTGACGCTGGCGCGCATTCGCGGACTGGTAGGCGAAGACAACGCCGGGATTCCCGAGTTGCTGGACACGCATCATCCACACCCCTTCCGCCTGGCCGTGCACGCGACGCCGCGAGTTACCGGTTCCCAGATCCCGGTAATGACACGCGTGGCTTTCCGCTATTTCCGCCCGGTGCTGCAGGCGCGAATCGAAATCCGGAACGAACGCCCGGTGCGCGTCGACGCCGAGGGCATTCACGGCAAAATACTCACCGCTTCGGGACCCTGGCGCACCTCGGGATATTGGTGGACCGCGCAGCCGTGGAATCGCGACGAGTGGGAAGTGGCGCTCACCGGCGGCGCGCTGTACCGCGTTTATCGACAGCCCGATGCGCACTGGTTCGTGGAGGGCAGCTATGACTGAGCGGTATGTGGAGCTGCACGCGCGCTCGGCGTTCAGTTTTCTGGAAGGCGCTTCGGTTCCCGAAGAACTGGCCGCGGTGGCCGCGCAACTGGATCTGCCGGCCATGGCGGTACTTGACCGGGACAATGTCTCGGGATCGGTGCGTTTTCACCAGGCTGCGAAAAAGGCCGGCATTCGCGCGCACATCGGGGCGGAGGTTACATGCACGGACGGGCGGCGGTATCCGCTGCTGGCTGAGAATCGCACTGGGTATCGGAATTTGTGCAGGTTGATTACGCAGATGAAGCTGCGGAGCGGTGCGGCTACGCCGGAAGAGCTGGCGGAATTTTCCGGCGGGCTGGTGTGCCTGGCGTCCTGGCCGGATCCGTCGCTGATCGATCGATTCGGCGCCAGGAATATATACGTCGAACTGCAGCGCCATTTCGACCGCGGGGAGGAAGCTAATAACCAGGCACTCATCGAATTTGCGCGGCGGCACGGGCTGCCGCTGGTGGCCACAAACGGCGTATGCCACGCCACCACGCAAGCGCGCGAAGCCATGGACGTGCTGACCTGCGTGCGTGAAAAAGTGAAGATCGCCGATGCCGGCCGTTTGCTCGCGAAAAACTCCGAGCGGCATCTTAAGCCCGCGCGGGAAATGGCCCGGCTGTTCGGCGACATTCCCGAAGCTATCGCCAATACGATGGAGCTGTCGCAGCGTCTGAGCTTCACGCTTGCCGATCTCGGATACCAGTTCCCGAATTATCCGGTTGGTCCGGGTGAGACCATGAATTCGTTTTTGCGCGCGCGCGCGGATGAAGGCGCGCGCCGGCGCTACCAGCCGTATCACGATCGCGCCCGGAATCAAATAGAGCGCGAGCTGGCGCTGATCGAAAAACTCGGACTGGCGGGTTATTTCCTCATTGTCTGGGACATCGTGGAGTACTGCCGGACGCAAGGGATTCTGGTGCAGGGGCGCGGATCGGCAGCCAATAGCGCGGTGTGCTATTCGCTGGGAATTACGGCCGTGGATCCGGTGGCCATGGAGCTGCTGTTCGAGCGGTTCCTCTCCGAAGAGCGCGGCGAATGGCCGGACATCGACCTGGATCTGCCCAGCGGCGACCGCCGTGAGCGCGTGATCCAGTACGTCTACCAGCGCTACGGCAAGCTGGGCGCCGCCATGACCGCCAACGTGATCACGTATCGCGGACGTTCGGCCGTGCGCGATATCGGTAAAGTGCTGGGCTTCGAAGAAGAGCATCTGGGACGTCTGGCGACTCTGGTACCCGTATGGGGCTGGAAGGATCCAACTGAAACCGCCGAGCAGCAATTCCGCGAAGCCGGCTTCTCTTTGAACGATCCGTTGATCCGAAAATTTCTGGAGCTGTATATTTCCATTCAGGATCTGCCGCGCCACCTGGGGCAGCACTCGGGCGGTATGGTGATTTGCCAGGGACAACTGGATTCGGTGGTGCCGCTTCAGCCCGCCACGATGCCCGGGCGCGTGGTGGTGCAGTGGGACAAGGAAGACTGCGCCGATATGGGCATTGTGAAAGTGGACCTGCTGGGACTAGGGATGCTGGCAGTGCTGGAGGAATCCATCACGCTGATCCGCGATTCGTATCGCGAAGAAGTGGACCTGGCGCATCTGCCGCCCGACGATCCACAGGTGTACAAATCGCTGTGCAAGGCCGACACCATCGGTATGTTCCAGGTGGAGAGCCGCGCGCAAATGTCGTGTCTTCCGCGGCTGCGTCCCGAGCGATTTTACGACATCGTGGTGCAGGTAGCCATCATCCGGCCGGGTCCCATCGTGGGCCAGATGCTGAATCCTTTTCTGCGGCGGCGCCAAAAAAAGGAGAAAGTGGAATGCCTGCATCCGCTGCTGGAGCCGGTGCTCAGACGAACCCTGGGAGTTCCGCTATTTCAGGAACAGTTATTGCGAATGGCGATGATCGTGGCCGGGTTCAGCGGGGGCGAAGCAGAAGAATTGCGGCGAGCGATGGGATTCAAGCGGTCAGAGAAGCGCATGGCAGAGATCGAGACCCGGCTGCGAGCCGGCATGACCCGCAATGGCATCACCGACAAGGTTCAGGCAACGATAGTTCAATCCATTACATCGTTCGCGCTGTACGGCTTCCCCGAATCGCACGCCGCCAGTTTTGCGCTGATCGCCTATGCCAGCGCGTACTTGAAGTGCCATTACCTGGGCGCGTTCACGGCCGCGCTGCTGAACAATCAGCCGATGGGTTTTTATCGTCCCGCAACCATTGTGAAAGACGCGCAACGGCACGGGCTGA
>JAYTVY010000717.1:0-5194 GCA_043743755.1 Bryobacterales bacterium
CCTTTTTTCAACAAACCAACGAACGAGGTTGCAGCAGCTTTCGGTGACTTGGGATAGATACTACTCCGAGCGTCTGGAAAAGTCAACTGCCAAGTTGGCTGAAATCGCCCCTGGCCCCGAGATCCGCAAAGGTTGTAACCTGAACGGTAATGATTGGACCGATATTGGCGTACATCGGGCCGGGCGCGGGCTTTGCTTTTCTGGGATCGTTCCTGAGCGTGCTGATATCCCTGCTTCTGACGGCAGGCTCCTTTCTGGTATGGCCATTTCGGACCGCCTGGGGTGTGCTGCGCAGGAAACCGGGTTTCCGGCACGCGAAGATCCAGCGAGTTATTTTTCTCGGCCTGGACGGCCTGGACCCTGGCTTGACGGAGCAGTACATGGCGGAGGGCAGGCTGCCCAACCTGACTCGCCTGAAGCAGCAAGGGTCTTTTCATCGCCTGCGGACCACGTTTCCGCCGCAATCTCCCGTGGCATGGTCGACGTTCGCTACTGGCGTATCGCCCGCGAAGCACAACATCTTCGATTTTCTGAATCGCAGCCTGAGAAATTACGCGCCGGAGCTGTCTTCAGCCAAGGTGCGTCCAGCGCGCCGGGTCTGGAAGATTGGACGATTCCGCATCCCGCTGGCGCGGCCGGCGGTGGAAATGCGGCGCAAGAGCAAGTCTTTCTGGAAAATCCTGGGAGAGCACGCCATCCCCAGCACAATTATTCGCGTGCCCATCACTTTTCCTCCCGAGAAGTTCGACGGGCGGCTGCTGGCAGCGATGTGTACGCCCGATTTACGCGGAACGCAAGGGAGTTTTTCACAGTTTACGACGCGCCTGGAGCGCCCCACCTTCGAAAGCGGGAGCCGCTATCCGCTGGCGCGCAGTGGCGCTGAACTGACCGGTTCGCTGGAAGGCCCGCACAACGATTTTGTGGAGGGGGCGGGCGCGGTGGCGCTTCCGTTCCGCATCTCAGCGATTTCCGGCGATGTGGCGACACTGCATATCCGCGGCGAGGCGTACCGCCTTACTTGCGGCGAATATTCGCCCTGGATCAAGCTGGCGTTCCGCGCCGGCCCGGCAGTGATTCATGGAATAGCGCGATTTCGCATCACAGAAACGTCGCCCGAGTTTTCAATATACGTGACGCCCATCCAAATCGATCCCGAAGCGCCCGCTCTGCCCCTCAGCCACCCTTCGTATTACGCAGGTTATCTCGCCAAATTGCTGGGACCATTCGCGACCGTGGGCATGGCGGAGGATACCTGGGCGCTCAACGAAGGCGTGATCGACGAAGAGGCCTTCCTGGAACAGGCGTATCTTACGCTGAAAGAGCGCGAGGCGATGTTTGAGCACGCGCTATCGCACACGCGCCGCGGCGTGGTGGCCTGCGTGTTTGACACCAGCGATCGCGTGCAGCACATGATGTTCCGGCATCTGGCAGGCGCTGGCCCGTCGCGCTGGCGGGGGGCGATACCAGATCTCTATGAGCGCATGGATCGCCTGGCCGGGAAAGCCATGGAGCACGCGGGCGACGGCACCATCTTGTTCGTTCTTTCCGACCACGGATTTTGCTCCTTCCGCCGCGCCGTGAACCTGAACTCCTGGCTACATGCGAACGGCTACCTGGCTCTGACCGGTGGCGCCGCCGAGAGCGGCCGCTATTTCGATGGCGTCGATTGGGCCGGCACACGCGCCTATTGCGTCGGGCTGAGCGGCCTGTACCTGAACGTCAAAGGACGAGAGGCGAGTGGAATTGTCGCTCCCGGCGCCGAGACGGAGGCCTTGAAACGCGAGCTGGCTGGAAGGCTCTCCGGATTGCGCGATGACGAACGCGAAACCACTGCGATCCGGCAGGTTTATGCCACTTCGGACCTGTACCGGGGACCCTACCTGGACTCCGCTCCCGACCTGATTATCGGCTACAGCGAGGGATATCGTACGTCGTGGGAGGCCGCCGTGGGTCAAGTAACGTCGCGCGTCGTCGAAGATAACCAGAAGGCCTGGAGCGGCGATCATTGCGTGGACCCACTGCTGGTTCCCGGCGTCTTGTTCTGCAGCCGGCGCATTGACGCGCCTGATCCCGGCATCGAGGACATGGCGCCCACCGCTCTCACGCTGTTCGGCCTGGAGCCGCCCGCCTGGATGGATGGCAAGCCGCTGACTGTCACCTTATGAAGCTGTTCGCGAGCGCCGCGGCCATCGCGGTAATTCTGCTTATGTCAGGAGCTTGCGGCCGCAGCCGGTCAGGCGCTCACGGCAAGCGCGTCATCGTGCTGGGAGTGGATGGCATGGACCCCGGCTTCGTCCAGAAACACTGGGATGAGTTGCCGAATTTGCGGCGTCTGCGCGAATCCGGGGGGCTGGAACGCCTGGCCACCACCACGCCTCCGCAAAGCCCGGTAGCATGGTCCAGCTTCATCACCGGAATGGATCCCGGGGAGTTCGGCATCTTCGATTTCGTTCACCGGGAACCTTCGACGCTCCAGCCGCTTTCTTCAATGGCGGAGGTGCTGGAGCCCGCTCGCCACCTGAGCGTCGGACCATACCAGCTCCCGCTGTCGAAAGCGCGGGTACGCTCGTTTCGCCGGGGCCAGGCGTTTTGGGAAATTCTAGAGGAACACGGAATTCCGGTGACCGTCATGCGAATGCCGGTGAATTATCCTCCGGTCAATGCGGGGCAAGCGCTGGCGGGTATGGGCGCGCCCGATCTGCAAGGCACGTTCGGCACGTTCACTTACTACACCGACGATCCGCTGCAGCAACCCGGCGACGTTTCCGGCGGCCGCATCGTCAGCGTGGCGGTAAACGGCGGCCGCGTAGTGCTGCCCATCGAGGGTCCGCCCGACACACTGCGCCGCGATCGCCGCCCGGCAACTTTGGAACTAACAGCGGACATCGATCCGGACGCCGCCGGGATGCGCTGCCGTATTGGAGAACAGCAGTTCATCCTCCGGCAGGGCGAGTGGTCGCCCTGGATTCGAGTTCGCTTTCCACTCATTCGCGGGCTCGCGAGCGCCGCCGGCATGTTCCGGTTGTATATTCGCGAGCTGCACCCAGGATTTCGGGTCTACCGTTCGCCGCTAAATATCGATCCGTCCGATCCCGCGCTGCCCATCTCGGTTCCCGCTTCCTTCAGCCGCGATCTGGCCGGCCGAATTGGGCCGTTCTACACGCAAGGCATTGAAGAGGACACATCGGCGCTGAGATTCGGCGCGCTCGACCTGCCGGAATACCTCACGCAAAGCGGACTGAGCGCCCATGAGCACGCGGCCATGCTGGGCGATGCGCTCGCCCACTTCCGCGATGGACTGCTGTTTTTCTACTTCTCGGAGATCGATCAGAACTCGCATGTGCTCTGGGGCAAGCACGAAAAGGAGCTGCTGGAAACGTACCAGGCAGTGGACCGCGCTATTGGCACGGTGCTCGACCATGCGCCGGAGAGCGTTGTCATCGTGATGTCCGACCATGGATTTGCTCCGTTCAATCGCGCTGTCAACCTGAATACCTGGCTGATGCGCGAGGGCTTTCTGGCGCTCGACGACGCTCAAAACACGGGCTCCGGTGAGATGTTCGCCCACGTCGATTGGCGGCGGACCAAGGCATACGCCATGGGATTGAACGCCCTCTATGTCAATCTGTCGGGCCGGGAGCGGGACGGGAGCGTCGATCCCAGCGAACGCGATTCCGTCATCGCCGGGCTCGCAAACCGGCTGCGCGAGTTTCGCGATACCGGAAGCGGCGAGCTGGTCATTGACGACGTGACTCGCGTTGAGACGGCGGATAACCGGTTCGCTCCCGACCTGGTGGTGGGTTACGCGCGAGGGTATCGGGCGTCATGGGAGACGGCTTTGGGCGCGATTCCGCCGGAGGTGCTGGTTGAAAACACGGATGCCTGGATTGCGGACCATTGCATCGCCGCCCGAAATGTCCCAGGCGTTTTGATGGGAACGCGCAAGCCTCGCGTGACCGGTCCGCGCTTGAAGGATCTTACCGTGACAATACTGAATGAGTTCGGAGTGCGTGCCGGCCCGGGAATGAGCGGGCGGAACGTTTACTGATATGAAAACCGTCAAGATAGATTCCGATTTGTGGAAACGCGTCGAGGAGTATGCGAAGAAGGCCTGCTACAGCTCGCCGGAAGAGTTCGTGCAGCACGCGATTGAAAGAGAACTCTCGAGCGCCGAACAGCAGGCCAGCCGGGAGGAAGTGGAGCGCCGGTTGAAGGGGCTGGGTTATTTGGAATAGCCGGATGCCATGATCGCATTGAGTCTCGCCGCGGTGAGCGCCGCCATTGGATGGGTCGCGCTTTGGATCTTCCGCAAAACGGTGGATCTTGCCAAGGTCCGAAGCAGCATCAAGAGGATCCATGCGCACCTTCTCGAGTTTCGTCTCTTCTATGACGACCCGCCACTGATCTGGCGGGCGCAGAAGTCCATCCTGCGTGAGAATCTGCGCTTTTGTCTCCTGATGGCGCGTCCGGCGCTGATGCTGACGCTTCCCCTGGCGTGGCTGCTGGTCCAAATGGATACCGTGTACGGGTATGCGCCCCTGCGCATCGGGGAACCGTCCGTGGTGACGGCTCAGGTGGCCGGTCAACTTGGGCCGGAAGACGCCGTTGCTCTGGAGGCGCCGCCGGAAATCTCCGTCGAGACGCCGCCCATACGCAGTCTGGCGGATCGCCAGATCAGCTGGCGCATACGCGCGCTCGGTCCCGTGCGCGGCAGCCTGCGCCTCGTTTTTCGCGGAGTTCCGGTGGATAAATCCATTGCCGCGGGAACCCGTTCCATTTTTCTGGTGCGCAAGCGCGTACATTCGCCGACACAGTTTCTGCTGCGTCCAGAAGAAGCGCGCCTGCCCGCCGGCGAGATCGCCTGGGTGGAAGTCGATTACCCTGAAACGGGCATCGGCATCGCGGGAATCGGGCTGCCTTGGATCGCATGGTTTGTCTTGATTTCCGCCGGCGCCGTGGTGTTGGCCCGCTGGTTCCGGATTTCGCCATGAGCATTCGCAATTACGTCACGGTGGTCACCGGAATGCCTCGATCCGGCACTTCGCTGATGATGCAAATGCTGGCGGCGGGCGGCCTGACGGCCGTGACGGACAACCGGCGCGCGCCCGACATCCATAATCCGCGAGGATACTTCGAGTACGAACCCGTGACGCGCATGACCCAGGACGCGTCCTGGATGGCGGCCGCGCGCGGC
>JAYTVY010000718.1:0-15140 GCA_043743755.1 Bryobacterales bacterium
CGGGGGGCGGCGATTGACCTGTTCCTTCAACTCATTCAAAGACGGGCGTATGAGCTTTCGGTTAGCTGACTCCACTGACAAAACTCCCTTAATCAAGTATGAACCCGCCGGACAAAACTGAAGCCAGCCGAGGCTGGCAGGAGGATGATTGATCTATCGATTATTGAACCACACTAGCCGGTGTGCCGCAAGCGAAGATCATTTCCAATCGGCCGTGAAGATGTTGAACTCGTAGCGTTCCTTGGCGTTGAGGTCTGAGACGAAGACCAGCGTGCGGCCGTCGGGGGAGAACTCGGGGAACGACGTGAAGCCGCCGAAATTAGTGATTTGTTCGAGGCCGGTACCGTCGGAATTGGCCATATACAGCTCAAATTTGCGGGAATCGCAGGCGTGTTTGTTGGAGGCGAATATGATCTTCTTCCCGTCGGGCGTGAAGCTGGGAGCAAAGCTTGCGCAGCCATAATCGGTGATCTGGCGGGCGTGCGAGCCGTCAGCGGCGGCGGTCCAAAGTTCCATTTTCATGGGTGCGGTGAGATTCGCGGCGAGGAGATCCTGGTACTTTTTTGTGGTCTCGGGAGTGGATGGATGGTGGGCGCGCCAGACGATCTTCTTGCCATCGCGCGAAAATACCGGGCCCCCATCGTAACCGAGCGCTCGGGTGATCTGCTTCTTATCCGAGCCGCCGGGGCGCATGGTCCACAAGTCGAGATCGCCGGAAGCGAGAGAGGTATAGATGATCCGGTCCGTCTTCCAGTTGACTGTGGCTTCGGCGTCATAGCCGGGAGTATCGGTGAGCTTCTTGACGATCTCACCGGAGTCAGTGGCGAGAAAGATATCGTAACCGGGATAGACGGCCCAGACGTAGCCCTTGCTGCGGTCCGGCGAAGGCGGGCAGGCGGGCGCGGCCGCATGCGTGGACGCATAGACGATGTGCCGGTTGTCCTTGAGGAAATACGCGCAGGTGGTGCGCCCCTGTCCGGTGGAGACCATGTGCTGGTTTGACCCGTCGGCGTTCATGATGAAGATCTGATCGCATTCGAGCTTGTCGCGGGTGGATTGGAAGATGAGGCGCTTGCCGTCGGGGGACCAGTAGGCTTCAGCGTTCTGTCCACCGTGCGTGAGCTGCTGGGTATTGGCGAGGTGAGCGGAAGGCGGCTGGGCCTGGGCGGCGATGGCGATAGTGAAGAATAGAATGAAGGTGCGCAAGTGACTATTGTACGGTTGATCCCGTTCGTGTGCGCGATGGCGCTGGCCGCCGGTCCGCTGAAATTTCGCGAGCACACTATCGCTACCGATTTGAAGGGCGGATACCAGGTGGTGGTCTGCGATGTGAATCGGGACGGGAAGCCGGATCTGATCGCGCTGGGCAGCGGGATGGACGAACTGGTTTGGTTCGAGAATCCGGGCTGGGAGCGGCATGTGCTGGCGCGGGGGCTGCCGCAAATGATCAACCTGGCGTGCGCGGACGGCGAGATCGTTATTGCGTACGGGTTTTCGATGCAAGCCGACAAAAGCACCGGAGTGGTAGCGGTGCTGCGCAATGGTGCGACCACCGAGATTGACCGGCTGCCGACGTCGCACCGGATCCGGTGGGCGGACATCGACGGGTCGGGAGAGAAGGTGGCGATCAATGCGCCGCTGATCGGGGTGAAGGCGGTGGCGCCGGAATATCGCGGCCATGTGCCGCTGGTGTTTTACCGGCGGGGAGAGTGGAAGCGGGAATCGATCGACGATGCGGAAGAAGGCGTGGTGCACGGGATCACGATTGTCGATTGGGATCATAACGGGCGCGAGGGAATTCTGGCAGCGGGGTTCACGGGGATTCACTTGTACCGGTACGGGCGGGATGGGAAGTGGACGCGCACGGAGATCGCGCGGGGGAATCCAGAAGCGTGGCCTAAGAGCGGATCAAGCGATGTAGCGGTTGGCAAGCTAGGCAAGGAGCGGTTCCTGGCGGCGATTGAGCCGTGGCACGGCAATCAGGCGGTGGTTTACCGGGAAGCGAAAGGCGAGTGGCGGCGCGAGACCATCGACGATTCACTGGTGGACGGGCATACGATTTTGACGGCGGATTTCGACGGCGACGGACGGGATGAAATCGTGGCTGGATTTCGCGGCGGCAAGCGCGGAGTGTACGTGTACCGGCTGGAGAACGGGCGCTGGGAGAAACAAGCGCTGGATGAAGGCAGCGTGTCGGCGGCGGGATGCGCGGTAGCGGATTTGGACGGCGACGGGCGCGTGGATATTGCTTGTATCGGGTCGGCGACGCAGAACCTGAAGTGGTACCAGAACGTCTCGGAGAAGGCTGCGCGGCGGTAGAATCGAGACTTGCCGGAACCCAGAGTCACAGTTGTCGTTCCAACACTGGCGGCGGACTCGGCGCTGCAGGAATGCCTGCGATCGCTGGCGGGGCAGACTCTGCGCGAAATTGAAGTGGTGGTGGTGGATAACAGCGGCGAGCAGCGGGTGAGGGAAGCGGAGGGGATCCGGGTAATTCACAACCGGACGAACGTGGGTTTCGGCGCGGCCGTGAATCAGGGCTGGGCGGAATCGCGAGCGCCGCACTTGGCCACTTTGAACGACGATGCGGTAGCCGATCCACACTGGCTGGAGGCGCTGGTGACGGCAATGGAACAGCGGCCGGAGATCGGGATGTGCGCGTCGCAGGTGCGGCTGGCGGGCGCGGGGCTGCTGGATTCGGCGGGAATGTTAATGGCCTGGGACGGGAGCAGCAAGCAGCGCGGGCATGGCGAGAATGCAGCCAAATACTTGCGGCGCAGCGAGGTGCTGCTGCCATCGGGATCGGCGGCGCTGTACCGGAGAGCGATGCTGGATGAGATTGGGAAATTCGACGATCGCTTCTTCTTGTATTGCGAGGATACGGACCTGGGGCTGCGGGCGCGCTGGGCGGCGTGGGAGTGTGTGTACGTGCCCGAGGCCGTAGTGGAGCATCGTTATTCGCATTCGGCGGGGCGCGGGTCGGCGTTGAAGGCGTACTACGTCGAACGAAACCGGCTGTTTCTGGCAGTGAAGAATTTTCCAACATCGGCACTGTGGCTGCTGCCGGCGTATGCAGCCGCAAGGTATTTCTGGCACGTGGTGTATGGGATGAGGGGGCAGGGCGCGACGGGGCAATTCCGGCAGGACGGCGGGAGCACGGCGCAGCTTGCCGGGTTGGTGTGGCGAGCGCACTGGGCGCTGCTGGGCGAGTGGCGGCGACTGTGGCAAGAGCGCAAGAAGATGAAACGGCGGCTGACGCCGAAGCAGTTCCGGAAGCTGCTGCGATCCTACACGATCACTCCGCGGCAGGTGGCGGCGCTATGAGGCGGGCGGCCGAGGGGAACGATTATGTAGTGGTGATTCCGGCGTTCAACGAAGAAGGCGCGGTGGCCTCGGTGGTGCGGGAGGTGCAGGCGGCGGCGCCGGGCGCGCCGATCATGGTGATCGACGATTGCTCGGAGGATGCGACGCGAACGGAGGCGGAAGGCGCGGGCGCCGAGGTGCTGGCGCTGCCGCATCATCTGGGGCTGGGCGGATGCGTGCAGGCCGGCTACAAGCTGGCGTTTGAGCTGGGGTACGAGTACGTGATTCGCGTGGACGGCGATGGGCAACACGATCCGCGGGACATCCCCCGCATTCTGGAGACGCTGCGATTGACGGGCGTGCATATGGTGATCGGGTCGCGGTACGTGGAGCAAAACGGACGGCAGACCACGGTGGCGCGCGGGCTGGGAATTCTGATGTTCCGCGCGATGCTGCGGCCAATACTGGGGAAGCCGGTGCATGATCCTACGTCGGGCTACGTGGGCGTGAATCGCGCGGCGCTGGCGGTGTTCTCACGCAGTTTTCCGCTGGAGTATCCGGAGATAGAAGCGCTGGTGGTGCTGCAACGCAAGCGTTTTCAGTTTCAGGAAATTCCGTGCCGCATGCGGGCGCGCAAGGCGGGGCGCAGCTCCATTACGCCGGTGAAGTCGGTTTACTATATCCTGCATGTGCTGCTGGGCGTTTTCGTGAACGTGTTGAAATTCGAAGGACGCCGGCGGAGGCCGGAAATCAAGAACAAGGGATGAGCGATGGAAAGATTATTGAACATCACCACCGTGCTCAGCCTGTGCCTGATGGCGCTGGTGCTGTTTTCGGTGAGGCGGTCGCATATACGTCTGGAATACTCGGTGAGCTGGCTAGGCGCGACGGCGATTTTGCTGGTGCTTTCGCGGGCGCACGGGCTGCTGAACTGGCTGGCGGGTTTTCTAGGCGTGGCGGATCCGCCGGTGGCGCTGATGATGCTGGTGTTCGCGGTGTTTCTGGTGGTGTTTTACCGCTTCTCGGTGGTGATCTCGGATCTGAAGGACGCCAACATCGCGATGACGCAACGGCTGGCCATCCTGGAGTTTCAATTGCGGACATCGGATGAAGGACGGCGGTAAACGCAAGCGCGCTGCGGCTGCGGCGGCGGTACCCGCTGGCCCTCCCGCGCGAACGGGCTTGCTCTGGTGGCACTACGCGGCGGCGCTGGCGGGCGTGTTTTTCGCGCTGTGGCTGGTCTACGGGCCTGCGCTGACGGGTCCGTTTTTATTGGACGACAGCTATCTGCCGTACATGCTGGATGGCTACCCGGACGCTCCGCTCAAGGAGTGGGTGAAGGGCCTGCGGCCGATGCTGATGCTGAGCTTCTGGCTGAATTTCCAGCAAAGCGCGCAGGAGCCCTTCGCGTATCACATGGTCAACCTGGCTCTCCATTTCGCCAATGGCTTGTGGATCTGGATGGCATTCAGGAGACTGCTGGCGTGGGCGGGAGAGCAGGGGTGGCGGCGCGAATGGCTGGCGGCGTTCGCCGGCGGATTGTTCCTGGCGCATCCCTTGCAAACCGAAGCGGTAAGCTACGTGGCCAGCCGGTCCGAGACGCTCAGCGTATTTTTCTTTCTGGGCGCGTTCGTACTTTTCTTGTACCGGCGCAGGGAGGCTGCGTCGTGGGGCGTGGCGGCGGGAGTGCTGGTGTTGTTCGGCGCGGCGTGCATGACAAAAGAACATGGCGCCGTGCTGCCCGCGCTGCTGTCGCTGACGGATTATTACTGGACACCTGGATTCAGCGCGCGGGGCATCGTCCGCAACTGGCGATTGTACGTGCCCATGCTGGCGCTGGCCGCGGCGGCGGTAACGTATGTGTTCACGCGCGTACTGGCGGGCGCTGGCACTGCCGGATTCGGAGTGAAGGAGTTCACCTGGATTCAATACTTCTTCACGCAGTGCCGGGCAATTTGGGTTTATCTGAGAATGTTTGTGTTTCCGTACGGACAGAATCTGGACCATGAGTTCGCGATCTCGAGAACGGTTTTGGATCGGGGCGCGGTGTTTGGGTTGATGGGACTGGCGGCGATGGTGGTGGCGGCGTGGATCTATCGCAAGCGATTCCCGCTGGCCAGTTACGGGCTGTTCGTGTTTCTGGCGCTGATCGCTCCTACGTCGTCGGTGGTGCCGATTTTGGATCCATTGGTGGAACGCCGGTTATATCTGCCGTTCATCGGGCTGCTGCTCATCACCGTGGAATTGTTGCGGCGCTGGAAGGCAAGCCGCGCGGCGCTTGCGGGCACGCTAACCGTGGTGCTGCTGGCGGCGGCATTCCTGAGCTACCAGCGCAACGGGCTGTACGCCAACGCGATTGACATGTGGACCGACAGCGCCGCTAAATCGCCGGCGAAGGTGCGCCCGCACTTTCAGCTGGCGTACGCGTACTATCAGGCGGGCGCGTGTGACCGGGCGGCGGATGAGTTCTCGAAAACGTCGCAGCTTGCGAAGCCCGATTTCAGCCTGCTGCTGGATTGGGCGCTGGCTTATGATTGCGCCAGCCGTCCCGGCGAAGCGCTGGCGAAGTTCCGGGAGGCATCGCTGATTGAACCGAGCGCGCACGTTTATTCACAGATCGGGATGGAATACGCCAAGCTGAAACAGTATCCGCAGGCGCTGGACGCACTGCAAACGGCGGAGCAGGTGGATTCAGGGTTCGCGATGACGTATTTCTATCGAGGAAATATTTATACCGAGCAGGGCCTGCCGGCGAAGGCCGCGGAGCAGTACCGGCGGGCGCTGGCGGTGAATCCGAAGCTGCAGGCGGCTCGCGACGCGCTGGCGCGGACCGGACGCTAGATGCGCATCGGCGTCAACGCGCTGTATCTGATTCCGGGAGGCGTGGGCGGCACCGAGATTTATTTGCGGAACCTGCTGCGGGCGCTGGCCGCGGTGGATGCGGCGAACGAATATGCGATCTTCACGAATCGCGAAACGGGCCAGGATCTGGTTCCGGCGGCTGCGAATTTCAGGTGGGCGCCGCAGCCGGTGCGGGCGCGCGTCCGTCCGTGGCGGATCCTGTGGGAGCAGACCGGATTGGCGCTGGCGGTGCGGCGCGAGCGCATCGATGTGCTGTTCAATCCCGGTTTTACCATGCCGGTGTTGAGCGGGTGTCCGTCAGTGACGGTGTTTCACGACTTGCAGCACAAGCGGCACCCGGAATACTTCCGGTGGTTCGATCTGCCGTTCTGGCAACTGTTACTGTGGGCGTCGGCGCGGCGGTCGCGGGCGCTGATAGCGCCATCGGAGGCGACGCGGGCGGATGTGCGAAAGTTCTACGGCGTGGATGCGACGGTGGTGCATCACGGCGTGGAGCCGGAGTTTTTCGAGATCGGGCGGCGGCGAGAGCCTAAGGATTATCTGCTGTGCGTCTCAACGCTGCATCCGCATAAGAACATCGAGCGGCTGATCCGGGCGCACGCGGGCATGCGGAATGCGCCGGAGCTGGTGATCGCCGGGCTGCGCGGATTTCAGGCGCGCGAGATCGAGCGGATGGCTGGGCGGGGGGTGCGGCTGACGGGGTGGGTGCCGCGCGAGGAACTGTACGAGTTGTACCGGGGTGCGCGCGGGTTCGTTTATCCATCGACGTTCGAGGGGTTTGGGATGCCGGTGCTGGAGGCGATGGCGGCGGGTGTGCCGGTGGCGTGCTCGCGTATTCCGCCGCTAATGGAAGTGGCGGGGGAGTGGGTGGAGTACTTCGATGCGAGCGATGAAGGGGAGATTCGTGGGGCGCTGGAGAGGCTAGCGAGGGGTGGGGAGGCGCGGGCGGGGGCGATGGAGAGGGCGCGGGGGTTTACATGGGAGAAGGCGGCGCGCGAGACGCTGGAGGTGGTAGCTAACCTGCCCCACAGGTGAACGTGAGCCGGGCGTCGCCGAGGTGGATTTCGTCGCCGCTTTGGAGGGGGACGCCGATGGGAGCGGTGCGGGGGACTTCGATGCGGCGGCCGTCGCGGAAGACGCTGGTGCCGCGCTGGCTGCCGGTGTCGTAGATACGGTAGCGGGAGGATGCCGGGTCCCAGCGGATGCCGGCGTGTTCGCGCGAGACGGTGGTTTCCGTTTCATCGAAGGCGATGTCATTGCGGCGGCGGACGCCTTCGCCCTCGGTGGCTACTTCCTTCAAGCGGCCGATGTTGACGCGCGCGGCGGTGATGGCGAGTTCCGCTGGTTCGGCGGTTCCGCGGGTGACGGCGAGGCTGGCAGCCGGCCTGGACGCAGGGGCGGATTTGCGGCGCAGGTATTCAATCTGAAAGGGCGGACCGAGCGCGGGGTCAATGGCGACTTCGATACGCACCGCGGGAATGGATGTCTGGGCTTGCTTGAGCAGCGCGCGGATGTCGTCATCGATGGAAGCGGATTCGTATATGGCGGCGCGGGCTTCGTCGGCGGCGGCGATGTGAACGAAAATTTCGGTGAACGGAAAGACGTAGCGGCCTTCGCCTTTGGGCTGGATGTGCGACTTCACGTCCTCCAGGATTTCGCGGCGAATTTCGAGGAGGTCCTTGGGCTGCGGCGGGCCGGCAAGCTTTGAGCTCCAGTGTTTCACGGCGCCGGAGATCCAGCGATCGAGGTCTTCGAGAGTCTTCATATTATTCCCAACTGACGCGCGGCGGCAACCAGCTCGCCCGCGATGGGGGCGGCGGCGGTTCCCCCATACTGGCCATTTTCCACCAGAACGGAGAAAGCGATACGGCGACGATCCGGACTGAGGGGACCATAGGGCGCGAAACCGATGAACCAGGCGTGCGAGGGCGCATCGGCTAGCTCGGCGGTTCCGGTTTTGCCGGCGATGGGAACGGGCGAGCCGGCGAGCGAGCGCCCGGTTCCGGAGGTAACCACGGAGCGCATGTAGCCGGCGATTTGGTTCGCGAGGCCGGCATCCAGAACGACGCGCGGGGGACGTACGCGCGGGTTGGTTTCGTCGACGATCCAGCGGCCCTGCGGCGCGGCGCCGCTGTTCGCGATGGTTGCGGCTACGCGGGCCATCTGAAACGGCGATGCCACCACCTGTCCCTGGCCGTAAGAGGCTTGCGGGAGGAACTGGCGCAGCTTCGCCGCTGTGTTGGGAACAGCCAGGGAGATGCCGAACTCAGCGGCGGCATCGAACAGCGCCTGCGCGCCGACTTTCGACGCTCCGAGCTGGGCGAAGTATGCGTTACAGGAAACCGCGATGCCTTTCTGCATATCGACAGAGCCGTGCGGCGAGCGGTCTGATACATCGTCGCGGATGGCGCGTTTCGCCACGTAGTTTCCCACACGGCCATCGGGCAAAGCGATGCAGTCAAAGCGCGCGGCGGCATTGGACGGATCCTGGCGCAGCGCGGCGACGGCGGTGACGATCTTGAAAGACGAACCGGGCGGGAAGAGGCCGAAGCGCGCGCGGTCCAGATAATTTTCGCTGCCCGGGGCGTCAGGGCTGGTGTTCAAGGGCCACGGGTAACTGACGGCAGCGAGAAGATCGCCGTTGGCTGGATCGACGATCACCACTGAGCCTTTGTCCTTGTGGAGCTTGCGCAAGTGATCCTGAAGAATCGCGGCCGCGCGAAGCTGGAGGGCCGCATCGATGGACATATGCACGTCCTTGGGGCGATTGAGAATCTCCTTTACCTGCGGGTTATCGGGCTCCCATTTGTGCCGCAACAGTGGAATCAATGCGCGATAGTCGTGCTTCAGGCGGGCGAAGGGCTGGCCGCTGACGTCATGGGCCTGTTCCACTTCGAGCACATCGTCATAACCCTGGAGGCGGATGCGCGATGCACGCTCCTCGAAAGCAGTGTTGGTGGCGCCGGGCCTGAAGTCGCTGCGGACGTCCCCGACCAGATAGAAGAACGGCGCGCCGAGCGGGTAATGCCGGCGGTCATTCTTCGAGACAGCCTGATCGAGGTGAATGCCGAGCTTTTCGTATTCGGAGCGATGCTTCTCAAGCGACGGCCAGTCGCTGGTGGCGATAGGAACGCCGTTGCGATCGAAGATGTCGCCTTTGGGAAGCTCGCGGGCAATCTGGAGAATCCGGGGGTTGTACTGATAGCGGCGGACACCGTCGGCCTGCAGAACGAGCGCGCCTCTGGTGAGAACCTGATCCGCGCGATAGGACTGCACCCAGGCGGCGCGAGCCAGCACGATGAAGACCGCCGCGGCGAGAACCGCTCCGACGATTCGAATGGGGACGCCGAAGTGAGCGGCCTGCGAAGGAGCGGCTGACTTCACGGTGCGGGAGCGCGCGGAGACGGCCAGGATAATTCCGAACAGGAGGAAGTTGGCAGCCATCGAGGTGCGTCCGTAACTCAAGAAGGGCGAGACGACGCCGGAGAGCGGGATGAGGCCGAGCAATCCCCCGGCGATCAACAGGATTTGGAGAGCGGTAATCAGGGTAAGCCCAGCGACCAGGAAGAAAGAGTAGACACCGGTAGCGGCCAGAGCGATGCGCAGCCCGCGCCAGACTAAAACGGAATAGAGAATGAAGACGGCGGCGAGGCCTAGCCAGCCGAGTTGTTCGCCGAGCGCGGAGAGAATCAGGTCGGTGTGGGCGGCCGGAACGATCTCGGGGGATCCGAGTCCAAGGCCGGTGCCGGTGACGCCGCCAGTGGAGAGCGCCCATAAGGAATCGGCAATTTGATCGCCGCCCAGCGCATGGTTATCCCAGGGCGAGAGCCACATATCGATGCGTTGTGTGACGTGGTGCGGATAACCGATCAGGTGGCCGAGAGCGAAACCGAGGACGATGACGGCGAAGCCGCCGAGGGCCAGCGCGAAACGGTTGCGGGCGACAGCGTAGAGAGTGAGAAAGAGGCAGCCGACCACCAGAGCAGGGCCAAGATCGCTGAGCCAGAAGAAGAGCGCGAGCGAAACCAGGACGCCCGCGGCCACGGGGAACAGATACTCGAGGCGGGGCGCGCCGAAGCGGGCGAGCGGGCCGGTGTGCTGGCGCAATTCGCGCAGAGCGTCCCAGTTGCGGGCGAAGTATCCGGCCAGGAAGAGGACCAGAAGGATGCGGATGAGTTCCACCGGTTGAAAAAAGAACAGATTCACCTTGGCGTCGCTAGTGCCGGGGCCGCTGCCGAACAGACCGAGCGCAATGGCGAGCAGGACGGCGGCAAGCAGCGGGACGAAGCTAAGGCGGCTGAACATGCGCTCGTAGTCTATTTGGCTGAAGAAAGCCAGGAGGGCGCATCCGGCCAGGACGCCACCGGCGAAATCGGCGAAGCTGAGCGTATCGCGCAGAGGGTCGCGCAGGCTGAGCATCAGCATCAGGCCGAGGGCGCAGAGCGTGAACATGGACGGGAGCAGGACGTTATCGCCGGGAAACACCCGCAATCGCCAGAAGAGATGGACGGCCCAGAAACCGGCCAGGGCAAGGATGGACCACAACAGAAAGCGGCGGCGGAATTCATCGGGCGTGCGGACCACGAGATGCGGTTTGAGCTGGGCGAACTGAATGCCGGTGAGCAACGGGATGGAAAGGGGCCGGGCCGCGGCGGGGGGATGAATGCGGTTCCAGATTTTGCCGAACCAGCCGCGATTTTCTTCTTCTTCCTCGGCGCGCTGCTCGCGGCGCTGGCGGGCTTGCGCGAGGCGTTTGGGAATTTGATCGAGGCCGCGCACACGGCGGAGGTCTTCGTCATGAACGCGCATGCGGGCGATGGCGCCGTCATTATCGAAGCGCTGGCCGTGGCGAACGGCCTCAAGGATTTCGCGCGCGGTGAAATCCTGATCGGCGGGGGGGATGCCTTGCAGCAGTGGAATGAGATCGTAGGGGCCCTTGATCCGGTTGAGATTAACGGTTTGCTTATCGGTGACGGCGACGAACGCAGCGGCCTTGGCGGCATAGATCAGGTAGAGACCGAAGGCGGCGACGATGGTGGCGCCCAGCAGCAAGACGGTTTCGAGATTGCGCGAGCCGGCGGATTCGCGGAGGCGTATTTGCTGAACGCGGCCGGCGGCGGTGGCGCGAGTGGTGGTCATGGAGTTCCGGTTCCTTGCATTAGCGCCAGGCGCTGCTCAATGCGCTGCAAGCCCTGCAGGACTTGCATCTGGCTGCGCGTGGAGTCTCCCCATACGCCGATCCGCTGGTAAAGATCCTGGGCGCGGAGATAATCCTGGCGAGCTTTTTCCAGGTAGTCTTTTTCCTGAGCGGGGTGCTGGGTAAAGGCGCGCGAATCGCGCCAGGTGCGGTCCGCGCGGCGATGGTAGCCATCGGCGAGCTGCGCCTGTTCGCGCTTGCCCATGGGGTGGTTATATTCGACGGCTTTGTTGATGGCCTCCTCGGCGCGATCCATGTCGCCGAGATCGTAGGCGTAGAGGCGAGCGAGTCCGAGATAAGGATCGGGCCATTTCTTCAGCAGGTCGGCGGCTTCCTGAAATTTTGCAATGGCGGAGCTGAGCTTTTTCTGCCGCGCCGCGCCTTTGGCATCGATGCGATCCAGGTGGCCTTCGCAGAGGCGCATGCGGCCTTTGACCGCGCTGTCACCGGGGTCGAGCTCGTAGGCGCGGACGACGTCTTCATGGGCGGTTTTCCACTGATTTTCGTAAATCGCGGGGGCGTCGTTGTTGCGGTATTCGAGGATGGTCTGGTCGGCGGCGGAGACCAGGCGATTCTTCAGCGCGCGCTGCGCACCCCAGAGCAGCAGGGGAACGTGGCGGCGCGCGGCGAGCTGCTGATAGTGTGTCCAGGCCTGGTCGAGATTGGCGATGCGTTCGGTCTGCAGCTCGGTCTGGAAGTGGACGGCGTCGTTGTGATAACTGTTTTGCCACAAGAAAACGATGAGTCCTACGATGCCAAAGCCGGCGAAGGCGGCGAAGCACCCGAAGGTGCTGGGACGGTAGCTGGGAGTGTACGCAACTTGCGGGCGTCGCGGCGGAGCGGAGGGCGTGGTGCGAACGGTAGCATCGGAGTCACCGGAGGGGGGCACGTCCGGCGGCACGCTAGTGCGCACGGTAGCGTCATTGTCGATGGGGCGGGCGCTGACTTCGGCGCCGGCGAGAAATGCGGCGAGATCACGCTTTACGTCGGTGGCGCTCTGGTAGCGCCGCACGGGATCGCGGGCGAGCATGGTGAAGACGATATTGCGGAGCGGCTCGGGGCAGGCCTCGGGAAGCGGATCGGGAGGATTTCCGAAACGGATGCGGCGCTCCAGCCGTTCCTTGGTGGGCTCCTCAAAGGGCAGGCTGCCGGAGATCATCTGGTAGAGCAGGACGCCGACCGACCAGAGATCGGAGTGCGTATCCATGCTGTGGGTCTCAACGCGCTCCGGCGAGCAGTAAGCGGTGCTGGCAAAGACGTTGAGAGTCTGCTTGCGAGTATGGGAAAGGGCCTTGGCGATTCCGAAGTCGAGAGCTTTTACTTCTCCGGACGCGCTGATGCGGATGTTCTTGGGTTTGAGATCGCCGTGGATGACTCCGGTGAAATTTTTATCCGCGATGGTGGTGGTGAAGTCGCGCAGGTTCTCAAGCATCTCGCAGAGCTCGGCGGCGATTTCGGCGGCACGCCGGGGCGGCAGCGCTTCGCGGGCGAGAATGGTGGAAAGATCCTCGCCCTCGATGTACTCCATTTCGATGAACAGGTCGCCGTTCAGGCTGCCGTAGCGATTTACGATGACGACGCGCTGGTCGACGCCGCCGAGGCGCTTCTGCAGCTCAGCGCCGAGGCGTTCGGCTTCGAGCACCTCTTCATCGTCGGGATCGGGACCTTTGTAGACCACCTTCAGCGCGATGCGGCGCGGGGTTTCGGTGTCGTCGGCGAGGTAGACTTCGCCCATTGCGCCGCGGCCGATGATGCGGACGATCTGGTAGCGGCCGTAACGCTCGCCGGGGTTCACGGGCGCGGACCTCGCGGCGTGGCGCGGGTGCGGGGGACATTGCCCGCCTTGCCGCCACCGACGATGTAATTGGTGCGGAGCAGACTGCCTTCGGGAGGACGAATGCCTTCGACGCCGTTGCCGAAGAATACATTTCCGGTGATGACGTTGACCACGAAGTTGCGCTGAAGGCCGGGCTGGAGAGCGCCGGGCTGCGTGCCATTGACGGAGATGACGTTGTTTTCGATGGATGGAGACGCGTTGTCTTCAATCGCAATGCCCGCACCGGCGTTGTCGTGGATGGAGCAAGCGGCCACGAGGCCGGTGGATGCGCCGCGGAACACGATGCCGGCTTCGGCGGAACGGGAAATTTCGCAACGGAGCAGGGTAATCTCGCTCGACAGGATGCGGACGCCGGAGCCTCCGCGAAATTGGACGCCCTCGACGCGAGCTCGATGGACATTCTCAGCGATGAGACCTCCCTCGATGATTACTTCGCGGGCGCGGGTGGCTTTGAGCTGAACGCCTTCGGGGATGCGCACGGTTTCGGAATAAACTCCGGGCAAGACCATCACGGTGTCACCTGGGCGGGCTTGCCCGAGGGCGGAGGCGATGGTTGGAAAATCCGTTCGAGACACGCCCGCGGATATGGTTTGCGGAGGCTTCAGTGGTTCGGGCCGGGGATAGAGCCACTGAAACGCGTAGAAGCCGAGCGCACCCAGGAGAATACCCGCCGCGATGCGCAGCCAGCCGCCGCTTGACCCGCGGGGAGCGAGCCGGGCGGTGTCTTCGCCCGCGGCAGGGGTGGCGCGAGTACGCTTCCCGAGCGACGCGGCGAATTTTTCGCCCTCCACCAGGACGGCGCTGACATTGTCCTTGCTGTTTTCATTGGCGGCGTCAATCAGGCGGCGTACGGTGGCCCAGCGGTCACCCGCATTCTGCTCGACGATGCGCAGCATTTGTTCCGCGTTAAGGACATCGCTGAGGCCGTCGCTGCACAGCAGGAGGGCCGTATCCGGCTCGAAGGGAAGATTGAGAACATCGATGAAATCCGCGTCGTCGGGTTCGTGAAGCTGGGAGCCGACGTCGCGATAGACTTCATTGCGGCGGGGGTGCTGCATCGCGGCCGATTCGGAAAGCTCGCCGCGGTCCTCACGCTCGCCGACGGGGGAATGATCGGGCGTGATTTTTTCCATTTTGCCGCGGCGGATTCGGTAGAGGCGGGAATCGCCGACATGGCCGATGGTAACGCCGCCGTTCTCGATTACGGCGACGGTGAGAACGCAGGCCATGCCTTTCCACTCGTCGCGCGACTGGGCGGCTTCATGGATGGAATTATTGGCCAGGGTAATGGCCTCGCGGATGCGCTGCTCGACGGTGCCGGTCTGGCGCTCCAGGCGCGTCTTGATGCGCTCAAGGGCGATGCCGGCGGCCTGCTCGCCCGCGGCATGCCCGCCCATGCCGTCAATGACCAGGAAGATGCCTCGGACATCGTCGGCATGGACACGGTCTTCATTATTGGTACGCGCGAATCCCTGGTCGGTGGAAGCAGCCGAAAGGTAACGCGGGGCCGTGGGAGTCATGACGCTAACCTTTATTGCGGACGGCGAGAAAGGCAGCCACGGCGGCAAACAACAGCAGCACGATGACAAACGCGAGGCGGGCTGTGTGGAGGGTGGTCATCCTTCCTTGATGGCGCGGAAGTCGAGGAACACAACGCCGGCCAAACCGATACGCGCTTTCGCGGGAAGCTGAATCTCTATGTTCTTGTCGGCCTCTTCACCGTTGACGCGCTCAATGCTGGAGGGGATACGGCGGCATTGACGGTGGTGCCGAGGCTGCTGAGGTCCTTGATGAATATTTGTCCGGACGCGGGGTCGCGGCGGAGCTGCAGATGCTCGCGAGAGACGTCTTTCTTGGCGGTGAGCTTCAGGTCCACCCAGCGATCCGCGCCGCCGCGGCCGATTTTGATAAGCTCCTTGACCATCTGGTACGTGTGAGCGC
>JAYTVY010000719.1:0-6897 GCA_043743755.1 Bryobacterales bacterium
CGCGCACCGTTTTCCCCGGAGTCGACCTGCCCGGAATCACGTCGCCATTCCGGCGATTCAACCTCTTCTTAGTCGGCGGCTACGGCATTCATTCCAGCGTATTCCCCAGCGCACACGTATCCAGTGCATTTTCCGCGGCCTGGGCGGTGCTGCTGTTCGTGCCGGCGCACCGGAAGGTGGGATGGGCGATGCTGATTTACGCCGTCAGCGTCTCCCTGGCGACGGTGTACGGCCGCTACCACTACGCAGTGGACGCCGTGGCAGGCTTGGGGATCAGCGTGGTGGCCGTTGGAATCTGGCTCACGCGCCGCCCCACTCAGAATTGAAGCCGTTTACTCGCCGGGTTCGTCGCCGGGCTCGCGGCCTTGCTTGATGGCCTGAAGGCGTTCTTCGCGGCGCTTGGCGCGCTCCGCGGCGCGTTTCACCAGTTCGGAACCAACCAGCTCGAGCATGGCTTGCTCGGCGCCGTCGCCCTTGCGCCAGCCCAGGCGCACGATGCGCGTGTAGCCGCCGTTGCGCTGGCCGAAGCGGGCGCCCAGCTTGTCGAACAGCTTCTTCACCGACGCCGGCGTGTTTAGAAAAGCGGCCGCCTGACGGCGCGCGTGCAGCGTATCGTCCTTGGCCAGCGTGATCATCTTCTCTACCAGCGGCTTTACGGCTTTCGCCTTGGGCACCGTGGTAATTACGCGTTCATGCTCGATGATGCTGGTCACCAAGCCGCGCAGCAGGGCCTTGCGGGCCCCCACGTCGCGCTTGAGTTTGTATCCCGCTCGCTTGTGACGCATGGCTACTCCGCAACCTCGTTGAAGTCCTCGCCTTCGAAATCGGCGCCGGACGACGGACTGTAAGGAGACGATCCGCCCTGTGGCGAAACCAGCCGCCCCTGAGCGTCGAACTTCATGCCGAAGCTCAAGTTCAGATTGCCCAGGATCTCCTTGATCTCATTGAGCGACTTGCGCCCGAAATTCTTGGTGCGCAGCATTTCTGCTTCGGTCTTCTGAACCAGATCCCCGATGGTCTGGATGTTGGCGTTCTTCAGGCAATTGTAGGAACGGACGCTCAGCTCCAGCTCTTCCACGGAGCGGTTGAGCACCTCATTCATCTGGCTCATGGCGCGCTCGGCCGGCTCTTCGGCGGTCTCGGGCAGCTCTTCAAAGTTGATGAAGATGCTCATGTGATCCTTGAGCAGCTTGGAGGCCTGGCCGATGGCGTCCTGCGGCGAAATGGCGCCGTTGGTCCAGACTTCGAGCGTGAGCTTGTCGTAGTCGGTCATCTGGCCGAGACGCGCGGCTTCCACGGTGAAGTTGGTCTTGCGCACTGGCGAGTGAACCGAGTCAATCGGAATGAACCCAATGGGCAGGTCCTCATCGTAATTGCGATCCGCCGCCACGTAACCGCGGCCGGACTTGAGACGCATCTCGATGCTGAGCTTGCCCCCCTCGCCGATCATGGCGATGGGCATGTTGCGGTCCAGCACCTCGACGTCGGGATCGGTTTCGATCTGTCCGGACAGCACCTGTCCGGCGTGATCCACGCGCAGTCGCGCGGTGCGGGTGCCTTCGCCGATCATCTTGAACGGAACCTGCTTCAGGTTCAGGATGATGTCGGTAGCGTCTTCCACGACGCCCGGGATGGGGCTGAATTCATGGGCCACGCCTTCGATACGAACGGCGGTTATGGCCGCGCCTTCAATGGAGCTGAGCAGCACGCGGCGCAGGCCGGTGCCGATGGTGGATCCAAAGCCCCGCTCGAACGGCTGGGCGGTAAACATTCCGTAACGCTCGGTGAGCGTTTCGGTGTTGGCGACTAATCTTTTCGGCTTCTGAAAACCTTTGAACATAGTGGGTTCCTGTCACTCCTGTCCGCGCCGTGGCGCGAACTCTTACTCATGCCTACTTGGAATACAACTCGACGATCAACTGCTCGTTGAGCTGAATTTGGACCAGATCTTCACGTTTGGGATGGGCCAGCACGCGGCAGCGAAGCGCGTCGCGATCCACTTCCAGCCAGTTGGGCGACGGCGCGTGCGCGGTAGCGTCGCAAGCGGCCAGAATGGTGGGGTTCTGCTTGCTCTTTTCGCGGGTCTCGATCACGTCGTTGATGCGTACTTCAAACGACGGGATGTTGACCTTGCGGCCATTGACGTTGAAGTGGCCATGGCGGACAAGCTGGCGGGCCTGGGCGCGGCTGGCGCCGAATCCCATGCGATAGATCACATTATCGAAGCGGCGTTCCAGAGCGTTCAACAGGTTCTCGCCCGTGATGCCCTTCTGCGCTGCGGCTTTCTTGAACAGATTCCGGAACTGGCCTTCCAGCAACCGGTAATAACGGCGCGCCTTTTGTTTTTCGCGGAGCTGGAGACCGTAGCCGACTATCTTCGGCTTGCGATCCTTGCCATGCTGCCCGGGCGGGAAGTTGCGCTTTTCGATGGCGCACTTCTCGGTGTGGCAGCGCTCCCCTTTCAAGAATAGTTTCATGCCCTCGCGCCGGCAGAGCCTGCAAACGGGGCCGATATATCGAGCCATAGTTTCCTTAGACCTTCTCTTCCATCGATCAGGTGCAGTTTACAGCCACTCGAAGGGCCTTCTTCCTGCTTACTACTCAAGCGGCGGCATCCAGCCCGCCGCCAAAAATTCTTAAACGCGGCGCTTCTTTGGCGGACGGCAGCCGTTATGCGGGATCGGCGTACGATCCTTGATCTGCCGGACTTCAATCCCGGCCGTCGCCAGCGCGCGGACGGCCGACTCGCGCCCGGCGCCCGGCCCGCTTACCCGGACCTCGACGCTGCGCAGTCCATATTCCTTCACCCGGTTGGCCGCGGTGAGCGAAGCTTGCTGGGCGGCGAACGGCGTCCCCTTGCGCGACCCGCGAAATCCCAGCGAACCCGAACTGGACCACGCCAGCACGTTTCCGGAATGATCCGTGAACGTAATGATGGTGTTGTTGAAGGACGCCTGTACGTGCACGATGCCCGTGGGCACTACCTTCTTTTCCTTCTTCTTGAAGGACTTCTTCTTGCCGGCTTTGGCTGCGGCTTTTGCTGGGGCTTTTGCCATTCGTCTGTCCTCTGACCTTAGGTCTTAGCGCTTGCTTTCTTCTTGTTCGCTACCGTGCCGCGCCGCGGGCCCTTGCGGGTGCGGGCGTTGGTGTGGGTCCGCTGGCCGCGCGTGGGCAGGCCGCGGCGGTGCCGCAGGCCGCGATAGGAGCCCATCTCGATCAGTCGCTTCACGTTCATCGAGAGTTCCTTGCGCAGGTCGCCCTCGACGGCGCCCTCATTCTCGATCAGGGTACGGACGCGATTCACTTCTTCCTCGGTGAGATCGCTAACCTTCTTTTCCGGGTCCACACCCGCCCGGTTCAACAGCGACAGTGACCGGCTGCGGCCGATGCCGTAGATGTAGGTGAGGCCGATTTCAGCCCGCTTCTTCGCTGGTAAATCCACGCCTGCAATTCGCGCCATATTTCTATTCCTTATCCCTGCCGCTGCTTGTGTTTTGGATTCGTGCAGATCACCCGCACCACGCCCTCGCGGTGGATCACTTTGCACTTGTCGCACATTTTCTTTACCGATGCTCTGACTTTCATGTTGTCCTCAGCAATCTCAATATTCTTCCCCGCGTCCGGTCATGCGGACTCAACCGCACTTGCACCCGGTCGCCCGGCCGGACCCGGACAAAATTGATCTTCGCCGCGCCCGCCGGATGCGCGAGGACCATATCCTCGTTTTCCAGCTTCACCCGGCAAGTAGCGTTGGGCATTAATTCCACCACAGTCGCCTCCAACACCGGGCCTTCTTCCTGGCCGCCCATTCTAGGGCCGCGTCAAAACCCAAGGTCCGTTGGCCGTAACGGCGACGCAATGTTCGAAATGCGCCGAATACGACCCGTCCTTGGTTACCGCGGTCCAGCGGTCCGATTTTACTTGCATTTCGGGACGCCCCGCGTTCACCATGGGCTCGATCGCGAGCACCATGCCTTCCTTCAGTCGCGGGTTCTCACCCCGGCGGTCGATGAAATTGGGTACCTGCGGCTCCTCATGCAGCCGGGTTCCTATGCCGTGTCCCACCATCTCGCGAACCACCGTAAATCCGTTATCTTCCACGTGCTTTTGCACCGTGCCGCAAACGTCGAACAGCCGGTTGCCCGGCCGCATCTTGTCGATGGCCAGCTCCAGGGACTCTTCAGTCACCTTGAGCAGCCGTTTTGCGGAATCGCTGATCTCGCCCACCGGGACGGTGATGGCCGAATCGCCAAAATAGCCGTTCAGCTCGACGCCCGTATCGATGGAGACGATATCGCCCTTCTTCAATTTCCGTTTCGGAGACGGCATGCCATGCACAATCTCGTCATTCACCGAAGTACACAGCACGAAGGGATACTTGCTGCCCGCGGCCTGCGTGTAATAGCCCTTGAAGGCCGGCTTTGCGCCCGCGTCCTGCACCAGTTTTTCCGCGGCCGCTTCCAGATCCGCCGTCGCCACGCCTTCCTGCACCATTTTGGCGAGCTCCTGCAGTATCTGCCATACCAGCAGACCACTGCGGCGCATGCGCTCCAGCTCGGCGGCGTTCTTGCGGATAATCATCCCCTTCGTTTCAATTCCGTGCATGCGACCTCTAAGCCGCCACGCTCTGTACTAAATCGCAAATCCGCGCCGCGACGGCCTCGGGCGACCCGTAGTCCCCGTCGACGTCATGGCTCGGATAATTCGACCGCTTGAAAAAGTCCAGCAGCGGCCGGGTTTGAACTTCATATTCTTCCAGGCGCTTGCGGACTACCGCTTCGGCGTCATCCTCGCGCGCAATCAGCCCCACGCCATCCTTGTCGCAGAAATTCTCGATTCGAGGAGGGTTGGTTGCCAAGCTGTACAGCGTCCCGCAGGTGGGACACTGACGCCGTCCCGCAAGACGGCTTATGATTCTATTGTAGTCCACTTTCAAGTGGATCACCAGCGGGCTAAACCCCTGCGCCTTCAACAAGCAATCCAGCGCCTCGGCCTGCTCCAGCGTCCGCGGATAACCATCCAGGATAAACCCTTGATCGCAATCGGGTTGCGAGATCCGCCGGGCCACCATCCGGTTGACCAGTTCGTCGGGAACCAGCTTTCCGGCGGCGACAATCGCCTTTACGTCGGTTCCGATATCGTCGCCCAGCTCGATATGCCGTCGCAGCATGTCGCCGGTGGAGATATGCGGCTGGTTTAAGCGCTCCCGCAGCAGCACCGCCTGGGTCCCTTTGCCGGAGCCAGGCGGGCCGAACAGGATTACGGCCTGAGCGGGCCCGGTGCGGGGAGTCATAACGGTCAGGAAGAGCTCCGGCGCCCGCGAATGCGCCCGGCGCGGGGCGTAAAGCCTTCGTAATGGCGCATGATCAACTGGGCTTCAATCTGGTTGACCGTGTCCATGGCGACGCCGACCACGATCAGCAGGGACGTGCCGCCGAAATAGAAGTTCACGTTCAAGCCGTCCAGCAGCCAGCGCGGGAAGTACTGATCAATGAAGTTGCCGATCAACGGCAGCCGCTGCAGTTTGATTCCCGAGATCATGATCTGCGGGATCAACGACAGAATGGAAAGGTACAGCCCGCCCACCACCGTTATCTTGGTCAAGATCCGGTTCATGTAGTCGGCGGTATTCTTGCCCGGCCGGATACCCGGAATGAATCCGCCGTACTTGCGCATATTGTCCGCGGCTTCGTTCGGGTTGAAGATGATGGACACGTAAAAGAAACAGAAGAAGATAATCAGCGCCGTGAACAGCACATAGTAGAGCGGCTGGGCGCCTCCAATCGAAGTCAGCAGGCCGGTGAGGAACGGGCTGCGTTTCACCCATTCCATGCCCATCAGCGTCTGCGGAAACGCCAGAAGCGAGCTGGCGAAGATCACCGGGATCACGCCGCCGGCATTCACTTTCAAGGGCAAATGCGTGGATTGGCCGCCCATCATGCGCCGTCCCACCACGCGCTTGGCGTACTGCACCGGGATGCGCCGCTCGCCGCGCTCCACCAGGACGATAAACGCCACCACCGCCAGCATCACCGTCAGAATGATGATCAAGTGAATGGGCGTCCAGTCATGCGTAACCATCACATGGCTGTAAATATCGGCGATGGCTCGCGGCAACCCGACCACAATGCCAGCGAAGATCAAGAGCGACATGCCGTTCCCGATGCCGCGCTCGGTGATCTGTTCGCCCAGCCACATAATGAACGCCGTACCGGTGGTGAGGCTGAGCACGGTCATCAAAATGAACCCGATACCGGGATTCAGCACGAAACCGCCCTCGGAATTCTGCAGCGTGAGCGCGATTCCGGTGCTCTGGATCAACGCCAGGATCACGGTAAGATAACGCGTCCATTGCGTGATCTTGCGCCGCCCCAGCTCGCCTTCCTTCTGCAGCTTCTCCAGCGTGGGAACCACCACGGTGAGCAGCTGAAGAATGATGGACGCCGTTATGTAGGGCATGATGCCCAGGGCGAAAATGGTCAGCCGGCGGAACATGCCGCCGCTGAACAGATCGATAAAATTGAAGATGTTTCCTTGCTGCGACTGGAAGAACGCGGCCAGCCGGTTGGCGTCCACCCCGGGCGTGGGAATATGCCCGCCCAGCCGGTAGATGGCCAGCATGGCTAGCGTGAACAGAATCCGCTTGCGGAGATCTGGGATCCGGAATACGTTCGCGACGGCCTCGAAAAACTTCATAGATGATCGTCCTGCCTCGGCTGTGGGGTGTCCCTGCTTACGCCGGAGTCGCCCCTATGATCTGTCCCTTGCCGCCGGCTTTCTGGAGCTTCTCCAGCGCCGACTTCGAAAAGACGTGAGCCTCAACGGTGATGGCGCGGTCTATTTCGCCGCCGCCGAGGATCTTCAAACCCGCACCCAGTTTCTTGATGACTCCCAGCT
>JAYTVY010000720.1:0-5492 GCA_043743755.1 Bryobacterales bacterium
GCACGCTGCGCCTGGCGGATGGCCAAATCGAAACGGTGGGCATGGAGCAGCACCCAGCCCGCGTCCATGTTGACACGCGTCGAAAGGGGGTCCAGCGCAATGGCGCGGCGCAAGGATTCCAGCCCCTGCTCGGTATGGCCGCTGGCGATCAGGTAGAACGCGTAATCGTGATGGGCCACCGAAAAGCTGGGGTTGATGGCGATGGCGCGCGCAAAATGACGCTCGGCTTCAGTCCAGTTCCACTCGTACCAGAAGAATACATTGGCTAGCGCGTTGTGCGCTTCGGCGCTGGCCTCATTGAGTTCGAGAGCATGTTCGGCGGCGGTTCGCGCCAGCGGAAAAGTGGCTTGCGATGGACTCCCCGAGCGCCCCATCGAAACATAGCTTTCGGCCAGCGCCACGCTCGGCTCCGCGAATTTTGGATCGAGCCTCACGGCTTCCTGGAAATATTGGATGGCGCGCGTGAGGTCCGCGAGGTTCTGCTTCTGCTGCAGGTAGCGGCCCTTCAGCCAGGCTTCATACGCTTCGCGATTGCGGGCGTGCGGGCCAGCCGGGCGAACGGGTCCCACGCCAAACAGCTTGGCCGCAACCGCGGCTGAGATCTGGGCGGCGGCATCCTCCTGCATTTGGAACTGCTCGGATTCGTTTTGCTCGTAGCTGCCGGTCCACAGTTCGGATTGATCGGCGGACTTGATCAATCGCGCGGTGATTCGGACCCTGCCGGCGCTGCGGCGAACGGAACCTTCGAGGAGATAGTCGGTGTGCAGGTCGCGGCTCCCATTCTTCCAGCGCATCACGGAGTTGCGCCCGATTACGCCGAGGCGGTCCGGCTGTGCGGCGCCCAGGCCGCTCATCAATTCCTCCTGAAGCCCGTTGATAAACGGCTCTTCGCTGGCATCGCCGCCGAGATTGTCGAAGGGCAGCGCCGCGATCATCGCCTTTCCCGAACGGGCCGGCGCACGCCACGCAAAATATCCGGCGGCCAGGAGGGAGGCCGCAACCGTGGCGAACACGGCGAACCAAAGCCGCGCCGGGCGCGCAGGAGACGCCACAGCGCGTTCCTCGCGGGGCATGGCGACGCGCTCCACCGGCGCGATGAACCGGTAGCCTAGTTTCGGCGCGGTCTGAATGTAGCGCGGCGCCTCGGAATCGTCATTCAGCGCCGATCGGATCTGAGTGATGCAGACGTTCAGATTGCGGTCAAAATCCACGAATGTATCGGTGCCCCAAACGGCGCGCTGTATGATCTTGCGCTTTTGCAATTGGCCCGCATTTTCCGCGAGCAGGCGCAGCACCTGGAACTGCTGGGGGGTCAGCCTGAGCAATACGCCGCCACGGCGAAGCTCGTTGTTGTGCAGATCAAGCTCGAAGGCTCCGAAACGCAGAAGCAGCGGGCTCGCTTCAGAGGGCGGCACGGTTTCAGTATAAGGCCGAGGTGGTGGAGGGGGCCCGGAAAGGGGCTATACTGATGCCGGCGGGCTTTAACAAGCGCCCTGAAGACATTGAGGAATCAGGACTTGCCCACCAATAATAAATTAACTACGGATGTCTTGCCGAATTGCGCGGCGCGCGCCAGAGTGACAACATGAGCAGCCACCGAAGAGCCTTCCTGATGACCGCCGCCGCGACGTCCGGGCTAACCAGCGCGCAGGATAGCGCCCCGAAACCCGCAACGGACTCCGACACCTTTCGATCCGCGATCGCAGCCGGGGACTTGCCTGTGGTGATTCAGTATCTGGATCGCGATCCCGCCTTGCTCTATGCCCGGGACGCACATGGAGTTTCAGTCTACACGCTGGCCTGCCTGCACGGCCAAACGAAAATCGCGGAGGAACTGGTGCGCCGGGGGCTGTCGCTGGACATCTTCGAGGCGGCGGCCGGCGGCGACGTTAAGCGCGCCACCGAATTAGCCAAGGGCGATCCGGGTATCGCACAGCATCGCTCCCCCGACGGACGAACGGCGCTGCACTTCGCAACCGAGGCCGGCAAGCCCGAGATGGTGATGTTTCTGAGCTCCAAAGGCGCGGATCTGAGCGCTGGTCCCGAGAGCCCGCTGCTGGCCGCGGTGGATTATCCGAAGCATGAAGTTGCAACGGAGATGGCACGGTCCCTGTTAATGAACGCGTCCGATCCGAATGCGCATCGCAAGGACGGGAAGACGGCGCTGCAGTTGGCGGAGGCGCGCGGCTATGACGATCTGGCGCGCATGCTGGTCCATCGCGGCGCTGAATCGCCAGGATATGCCTCCATTGATCGCGTGTATTTCAAGCGCCGGTTCGTACAGGATCTCCACGGCAACGCGGTCACTCGCGAGGACACTTATGGTCTCCCGCAGGACTTCATCAATCAGTTCATCACGCTCGCGCATTTTAACTTTGAGCGCGTGAAGCAGCTTCAGAAGCTGTGTCCCACGCTGGTTCAAACGCGCGCGACCTGGGATGAGATGGCCATCGAGGCCGCCGCGCACATGGGGCTGGTTCCCATGGCGCAATTCCTGGCCGATCTGGGCTCGCCGGTATCGGTGTGCACCGCTACGCTGCTGGGCGCCGGGGATCGCGTGAAGCAGCTGGTGCAAGACGACGCAGGCTGCCTGCGCGAGCGCGGAGCACATGACATCGCACTGCTGGCATACACCACGTACGGCAATGAACAAGCCGAGATCGCGGAGTTTCTGCTGAATTCGGGCGCCGATATTAACGCTCAGGCGCTGGGGCAGACGATATTGCACATCGCCGCGGGCCGGGGTCACGTGGGAGTGGCCGAGGTGTTATTGCGCCATGGCGCCGACGTGAATGCCGTGGCTAAGGTACGGGGCATGGCGGTGACTCCCCTGGCCGTCGCAGTGCAGGCGAAGCACGACAAGATGACCGAATTCTTGAAGGAACGCGGCGGCCGCGCGTAACCTTACATGCCGAGTTTTTCGGCCACCATGCGGAAGCCGTGCTTCAGAAGGCTGGGGTGGGTCCACAAGAGTTTGGCCACCCAGCCGGCCTCAAAATTCGTCTGCATCGCGCGGCCAAACTGCTCCGGTGTCAGCATTTTCAGCAGCTCCACCTTTTCGTCCCACTGAGCGTCGCTATATCCGGCGATACGCTTGTTGATCTCATACCCGATTCGCAGGTTCACGCCGAACTCGGCCTCCCACTGAGTCTGGTAGCGCATGAGGAACTTACGCGAGACGTCGCCCGCCGCCACTGCCTGGGCGGCCACTGTGCCAGCGGCCTGGCCGGCGAGGATGGCCCAACGGATTCCTTCGCCCACCAGCTGCGAAGGCTGCCCGGCCGCATCGCCAGCGCCCATAATCCCGTCGCCGACGAAGCAATCCGGGAGGCCGTCCGATGGAATCAACCCGTAGTGATATTCAATCGGCTGCGCAGCGCGCAGATCCACGCCGAACTGCGCCGCATTGGCCACCAGGCGGTCCAGATAAGCGTCCGGATGATCGGCCGAATCCGGATGAATAATGCCGACACCCAGGCGCACGCGATGACGTCCCCACGGAAACACCCAGGCATATCCGGAAGGCGCCACCTGGCTGCCCACGACAAACACCGCTTCAGCCTGATCGCAATGCGGCGCGTACATGTCATATTCCGACCCCACGCCGAACCGCTCGTGCCCGGCATGCACGCCGGCCTGCTTCAGCAGGGCCGCACGATGGCCGGTGGCATCGATCAGCACGCGCGAGCCGATGCGCTCCGAACTTTTCAGCGTGACTCCGGTGACGCAGCCGTTTTCCAGCAGCGGATCGAGGGCCGTGGTGTTCACCCGAATGCGCGCGCCCGCGTCGACGGCCCGCTCCGCCAGATGCTGGAACACGCCGCGGACATCGATGACGCACGCGCCGGGCTCAGCATAGTCGAAACGCGCGGCATTGCCCGGCGAGAGAAAACGGCAGCGCCAGATAGGATGATACAAATGCGCGGGAATTCCCAGCGCGTTCAATTCCGCGATAAAACTACCGCCCGAGGTTCGCGTGGGTGATCCGATCTCTTTGCCCGCCTCCAGCACCAGCACGGAGCACCCGCTGCGCGCCGCGGCTTCGGCTGCGGCCAAGCCGCCCGGTCCGCCGCCGGCCACCAGTACATCTACGGAATCATCGCTCACAGCGTTTTGTCCTTGGCGTAACAGATTGGGTCCAGCGGGCACTCGGCGCACTTCGGTTTGCGCGCGATACACAGCGCCCGCCCGTGGTGAATGATCTGGTGTGAAAACAGAATCCACTTCTCTTGCGGTAGCGCCTTCATCAAGTCCTGCTCGATCTTTTTGGGGTCGGTCTGCCTGGTCAGATCCAATCGCCTGGACACGCGCTGGACGTGGGTATCCACCACTACGCCGGCGGCGATTCCATAGGCGGTACCCAGGACAACATTGGCGGTCTTCCGCGCGGCGCCGGGCACGGTAAGCAATTCGTCCATGGTGCGCGGCACCTCGCCCTGAAAAGCCTCCAGTAAGCGCTTCCCCGCCCCGATCAGCGACTTTGACTTGTTATTGAAAAACCCGGTAGGCCGCACATCCCCCGCGAGTTCGGCCTGGCTGGCGTGCGCGAAATCCGCGACGGTGGGATATTTCGCGAACAGTCCCGGCGTCACTTCATTGACCCGCTTATCCGTGCATTGCGCCGAGAGGATAGTGGCGGCCAGCAGCTCCCACGCGCTGCGATGCACCAGCGCGCACTCCGCGTGCGGATACACGGCATCCAAGACCTTCAGAATCTGGGCCACGCGCGCCCTCCGCTCAGCCGCCGTCTTGGGACGCGGCACCTGCTTCGGCGGCGTGGCGGCCCTGGTTTTTGTCACACTCATATTATCGTCGCCCGCCCGTTCGTTATCGTCATCGCCGCCACGCTGCTCGCCTTCGGGGGATGCCTGTGGGGATCGTTCCATTTTGACGACTACTCGCTGTTCACGGACCATTCTCTGCACACGCGCCCGCTGCTCTATGCGACGTTCCGTCTGAATGCGGAGCTCAATGGCGAAAATCCATTCTTCTGGCATTTGGTCAATCTTGCGCTGCACCTGGGCGCCGTGGTTTTGCTCCGGATAGTACTTGCGCGACTGATTCCCGCGCCCGCCGCGGTGGTAGCAGCCGCAATATTCGCGCTTCACCCCTTTGCGTCGGAACCGGTCAACTATGTCTTCGCCCGCGGCACCTTGCTCTGCACCTTGCTGTGCCTCGCGTCGCTGAACGATTGGATTCGCGGCCATCTCTGGCGCGCGGTCCTCTGGTTCGCCGCCGCGCTCCTCGCCAAGGAAGAATGCGTCGCTTTTCCGGCGCTGCTGACGATGCTCTATTTCACGACGAAGCGCGACCCTCGCCAGCGCCTGCCCATCGCCGTGATGTTCGCGCTCTCGCTCGCCGCCGGCGTTCACACGATTTTCGTGGGCGTCAATACGCCCGGGTCCGGCATCGCCACGCAATCGGGAATCACGCCCGGCGCCTATCTGCTCACACAAGGCGAAGTGATTCTCCGGTATCTCCGCCTGCTGGTG
>JAYTVY010000721.1:0-1952 GCA_043743755.1 Bryobacterales bacterium
GCCAAGATCTGTTTCGGCCTGGAGGCGAGTGGCGTCCACCAAATCTTCCTGCAGCTTTATCCCTCCCCTGGCTGCCGTCCCATGGCGGCCGCATTCGAGCTGGCATACCGCGAAGCGTCCGGCTTTTCCCAACCTCCGGCAATCGCCGCCTCGGCCGCTGCCTAAAGAGTGCCAGAGGTGACTGTCACCTCAATCACTTGTAGAATACAAACTATGCAGGTGGAGATTGAAGGGGTTACCCTTCATCTGGCTCATCCCGACGAATTGACCATCGCCTGGGTTGGCCAGGAAGAAGTAATGCGGCAACTGCTGGCCTCCTGGCTGGTGGTGGATCCGCAGGACGTGCCGATGAACCCTCGTCTGCTGGGGAAGCCGGGCGTTGGCAAAACTACGTTGGCCTATGCAGCGGCAAAGCGGCTGCAGCGCGAAGTATTTATCATGCAGGCCACCGTCGATACGCGGCCGGAGGATCTGCTGGTAACGCCAGTGATCGAAGGCGAAGCGCGGCTGCGTTACGTGGCTTCACCGCTGGTGACGGCCATGCTGCGGGGCGGCATCGTGATTCTGGACGAGGGGAATCGCATGAGCGAGAAGAGCTGGGCGAGCCTGGCTCCACTGCTTGACAACCGGCGCTATGTGGAATCGATCGTCGCGGGGATCAAAATCAAGGCGCATCCGCTATTCCGCGTAGTAGCGACCATGAACGACGACGCCAGCACCTTTGATCTGCCGGAGTATATTCACTCGCGCCTGCAGCCCATGATCTTGATCGATTTTCCGGAGCGCCACGAAGAGTTCGCAATCCTGCGTGAGAACCTGCCGTTTGGCGACGATCACATTCTGAATTACGTCACGGATTTTCTGCAGCAGGCGCACGCCGCCGACGAGCGCTACACGGCGCGCGACGGTATCAATATCGCACGCTTCGCGATGAAGCTGATGCGCAGCGAGACGGATCTCGGTAATGCCCCGCTCAGCCGCGCCGAGACTCTTAAGATCGCTATCGTGCAGACCCTCGGCGAAGAGGCCCTGCGGTATGTCGCTCGAAGCTGACATCAAATCCGGCGGTCTCGACCGGGGCAAGGTCAGATATTTCCCGGTAGTGCCGGGCAAGCTGGAGTTTGCCCTCGCATTGCGCAAGCTATTGCTCGCTACCAAGCCGGGCGTAGTGGCGGTGGAACTCCCCGGATTCCTGGCCGCCTCCTATCAGCGCGCGCTGGCGCGGCTGCCAGAATTGTCGGTGATTCTTTATCACGATGAAGATGGCGACGACCGGGCGATCTTCGTTCCAGTCGAGCCGTGTGATCCTTTCATTGAGGCGCTGCGAACTGCGGAAGAAATCGGCGCGCCGGTACTCTTCCTGGAGCCGGATTCGGCGGAGCGTCCGCACCTGCCGGACACCTATCCCGACACTTACGCGATCAAGCGCATAGGTCTGGATCCGTATATCGAGGCCTACCGCGTGTATCCACAGATGCGCACGGAAGAGGTGACGGCACACGCCTCCGCGATGGCCTGGAAGCTGCAGGGCGCCGATCCCGAGGCGAGCGTGGTGGCGGTGGTCGCGCTCAATATGCTGGATCCGCTGCTGGACGCGATGGAGACCCCGCAGCCGCCGCCCCCAAAGGGCAAGAAATACGAGCCGGATCTATTGAATCCGCATCCCGACTGCCTGGCTGAAATCACCATCGAATTCCCTTACTTACAGGAGCGCTACGAATTCTTCCGGCTGGGAATGGGCAACCTTCCCGCCGACGACAAGGCGCTCGACCGGCCGCGTGTGCAGTTCGATTTGATGCGTGAGGCCGAGGGAAAATATACCTCTTCCACCGGCGAAAAACTGGCGCACTGGCAGCGCCGCATGATTGCGCGCTTTACCCGTAATCTGGCGCACATCTCGGGCGATTTACTGGCTAGCGTTTATGATCTAGCGGTGGCCGCGCGGTCGGTGG
>JAYTVY010000722.1:0-12040 GCA_043743755.1 Bryobacterales bacterium
GCAAGGAAAGCCGAAATCCCCTCCTGCGCATCGTGCGCCAGCGAGTTCATGGTCATCACTTCCTTCGCATATGCGTACGCCTTGGCTTGATCCAGATCGATCTGCGTATACCATGCCTGTTTTCCCAGCGCCACCGTAAAGCTGCTGGCATCGGCGATCTGGCACGCCAGGCTCCGCGTTTCACTCGCCAGTTCCGAAGCAGGCACCACTCGATTCACCAGGCCCCAGTCCGCCGCGGTCCTCGGATCCACCAGCTTCCCCGTGAGCAGCATCTCCAGCGCCCGCTTCTGCCCGATAGCCCGGCTCAAGGCCACCATCGGCGTAGTACAGAACAGCCCAATCTTCACACCCGGCGTCGCGAACCCGGCATCCTCACTCGCGATGGCAAGATCGCACGTGGCCACCAGCTGGCAGCCCGCCGCCGTCGCGATGCCTTGCACCTGCGCGATCACCGGCTGCGGAATCGACTGGATCTTCTCCATCAGCTGAGTACACACGTCAAACAGCCGCCGATAATCGTCAACTGCGCGCCCCACCATCTCGCTCAAATCGTGCCCCGATGAAAACACCTTCCCCGCCGCCGCAATAATAACGACACGAACCGCGGGATCGGCCCCAAAGCCGTCCAGGCAATCGATCATCTCCAACATCAACTCCAGCGACAGTGCATTGCGCCGTTGCGGCCGGTTGAGCATGAGAATCCCCAACGACCCTTCCGTCGAGCGCAGCAAGTGTTGGTATTCCATACAAAAAGTGTACAGCCTCAGAAGGTGAATCTAACCTGCAGATCGATCTTCCGGTTGTACGTACTCGGCAATCCCCCATGCATCAGAACCACCATTCCACCTAAGCTCCGGTACTTGCCGAAGAAAGGCGACGAAAGATCGCCATTGGGAGGCGAGAAATTCGCCCTGTTCAGCGCATTGAGCGTGGACGCGCTGACGGTAAGGTTGTAGCGCCTGCCCGAGTTCGTATCGAACATCCCCGCAGGTGGACCGTTTCCTATTCCATGCGAGGTCTGTTGTGAGGATGATCCGCTGCGTCCCTCGCCACCGAACGCCCACGTTCGCGCCACCCTCAACATCACATTCACATCCGCCGGACCACGGCCGAAATTATGGCCAATGCTGGCCGTGCTTGCGGCTGGATTCAAATCGAAGCATCCGAACCCGGCCGCGTACGTAAGCCCGGCGCCGGCACACGAACCCTGAACCAGCGCCGGCCGAGCGGCGGGAAATCCAGTGTTCAACGGGTCCAGACCAGTGGTAATGTTGTACGGCTGCCCGCTGTTCGCCGCAATAAAAGGATAAATCGTGACTTTCCATTTCAGCGGCACACTCCCGCCGAAAGCCGCTCTGTGCCGGACGTCGCCCCAACTCGAGGGGCCCCATTCCGCCCGCAAATTGTAGGGATCGGCGGGAAGTCCTTCGTTGTCGTCCTGCGCGTACCCAAGTGCATAGTATCCGAACAGAAGCAGCTTTCTATAGTTCACATTCACATTGACGACGAGTTGGCGGGCGCGGCTCAACCCAGCCGACTCGGTGAGCAGACGAATGGAGGAGTCGCCAAACGGGTAGCTGCGCGAAATCGGGGTGTTTATGTTCCGTGAGTCCAGCAGGTGCGCGCCGCGCGTCTCGATCCAGTTCACGCTCACCTTGGCGTACTTGTTCAAGGGGCGTTCGATTCCCAGGTTCAATTGATACGACCGGGGCGCTCGAATGCCCGCGAACACGGGCTGCAGCAGTTGCGCCTGCCGGCTTGCCTGCAACACCTCCGCGGACGGGATCGCCGGGAAAAAGACTGGGTTGGGGACGACGTACGATTGCTGCGTTGTGCCGTTGTATCGCAGACTGTTGAGCGCGAGCGTGAGCGGAAGTCGATCGTAAAAAATTCCCGCTCCAGCCCGCAGCACAGTCTTGCCGAGGCCCCAGGCAATCCCCACGCGTGGCGCGAAATTAAAATGGTCCCCATAATTGTTCTGCGCCTCATAGCGAAGCCCGGCGCTGAGGGTCAAGGTAGGCCGTATCCGCCAATCGTCATTCAGGAACAATCCCGCATCGGCCTGACTCACTCCGGTGGTTGGCGATCCGGAACCCAAGCTGAATTGGTATGGCCCCAATCCGAGTTGCGACAATTGCGCGCCCGTGTAGCCGGACTGCTCCAGCTGGAGCGTCTTCCGATACTGCTCCAATGTGAGAAAAGTATATGTTCCGGCAAAATTTCTGCGTGACGTATCTTCGAGAAACAACTGCCTCACGCGTCCGCCCCACTTCCACGTGTGCCTGCCTCTGGTCCAAATGGTGAGGTTGGTCGCCTCCCAGCCGGTCCTCACTGAACCGGAGTCGCCGATGGTGGCGCCGCCGCCGAAGAACGCGCCTTGGACGTAAATTCCCGGCGCATTGTTCAGAGCGGTATCCAGAACCGTTGAATGCAGGTACTGGAACCGTGTCTCATTGACGGCGTGCGTGTTCAGCGTGGTGGTCTCGGTGAGTTGCAAGACGCGTTCCTTCTGCCGTTCGTTATAGGCGCGCGAGGCCAGATTGAAATCGCCCGCGCCGACATTGTCCAGTCCGATACGAAGATCCTGATAGCGGACCACGAGCGCGTTGTGTCCGTTGATGGCATAGTCCACGCGAGGCGTGAAGCTGGTACGCGTCTGTGGCGTTGCCAGCGCCTGGTTGACGGACACGGGCTGGAAATCGTGGTCCAGCGTGCTCGCGAGGATAAGCGCATTTTCGTGGATCTGGCGATGCTCGAAATCGAAATTGAAGGATGCCTTGTTCTTCTTAATAGGGCCGCCGAAGTTGAAGGAATAGAGCTGCGTTCCGTACGGAGACCGCGATGTCTCATTCAGCAGCGGGTTTCGTGAATTCAGAATCGCGTCGTTGAAATTCCCGAGCACCTGGCCGCGAAATGTCTCGCTGCCGGGTTTGGTGAAAACGTCAACCCTGGCGAAGCCCGGACGATCGTACTCCGGCGAGAACGGATTTGAGTTGATGCGAATTTCGCGGATGGCCGACTTGGGCGGAAGACTTCCGCCGGTGAATCCGTCGACGAACACCTGCCCGCCGTCGGGTCCGGGCGCCGGTCCTGCCAGCATCTGCAACTGCAGCGCGAGTTCGTCCGGATCGTCGGACAGCACCGCGAGTTCACGCGCCCGAAGCACCAGCGCGCCGCCATTTGAATCCGGCGCCGAGCTGACTCCATTTTCCCGGTCTTCGATGTTCAGCACCTCTCGGGCGGTCTGAATCACGAGCTGAACATCGAACACCACAGGCGCATCGATCACGATCTCTTTCGACTCTGTCGCAAAGCCCTTAGCCGTGATGCGGACCCGATAACGCCCCGCGCCAAGCGACCGGAACGCGTACCGCCCGGCGAAATCGGTCTTGGCGCGGCGATCGCCGTGAGGTCCGCGCGCTTGAACCACCGCGCCCCCCACGGCCGCGCCTGACGGGTCCGTCACGGCCCCGCGCAAACCGGGCACAGCCTGCGCGTTTGCCGACACGGCTAGTAAATAGATTGCAAGTAGTCTCTGCATGGTGGTGGGACGTTGACGCTCTTTACGGGACAATACCCGGAAGACTCAGACCGCCCGATCCAGCCAAGGCCCCGCCATGCATGGCCATGATCGCGTCCATTGTGGTCGTTCCGCCATGTTCCGCCGCTGCTTGCGCGGTCTCGATCAAGAAGTTGACGTTGCTGACGATGCGGGTTGCCGTCACCTGATCGCTGCTCGATCCGCGCGTACTAGTCACCATCACCGCCACACCGGCCTTCAGCGCTTCGAAGTTCGTCAGCGGCAGCATTTCGATGAGTTTCGCCACGTCGAGTTTCTTGGGATCGGATACCGCCTGGGCGGTGGGCGACGATCCAGGTCCGTGAGCAGCGGCGGGCGCGCCGTTCTTGAACATCCCGCGAAAATCGGGCATTTCCTTCAGCTGCGTGTCGGCGGTGATGCGAATGGTCATCGGCTTCTTGGTAGCCAGGTCCACGATGGTGATCTTGTGAGCTTCGGCGTCGATCGCGGTAATTGTGCCAATGGCGCTGCGAAACGTGCCGTATACGATGTCTTCGGCCGTTAATCCGGCGCCATCTTCCGATTTGGTTCCACGAGTGCGAACTTGATCCCCCACGGCGATCTCCGCAATGGTGCTCCACTGCGCGTCGGCGAACTTCACTGAATCAGGAGCGTAACGGCGAACCATGGTCTTCGGCGTCACGGCCACGGCGATCTCCGGCGGACCTTGCACCGATCCGGTCCGGAGCTTGATCTCGCCGCCGTGGATAGCCGTCACGGTCCCATTCACACCGCGCTTCCGCCAATCCAGCCGCTCCGCGTCATTGCGCTTCGCGATATCGGCGGCCGAGATCAGCACAATCCGGCGCGCCTCCGGCATCCCGGCGACGAAGGTGACCAGCACGCGGTCGGCAACCGACAAGTCCGTCACCCGAACCGTCTTGGCCCTGGCCAAGTCTCGTTCGCCAGGTTCCACCTGCAAGAGTTCCGTGTCGGACGAGACTTTGAAGTACGTGGCCGCGCCGCCATCGGGCTGCAAACCGATTTCAAGCGACGACATCTTGAATTCGGTGACCGTTCCGAGGATCGATTTCAGCGGCTGCGCGGCGAGGGCGGCAGCGAAGGCAAGCGTGACAACAAAGATACGCATGCTGGGTCCTACTTGCGGACCGCGGACCATTCGCCGGTTAGAGGTTTCGTGGTCCCGCTCAACTTATCGCCGTCTTGCACGCCCTCAAAGTCGATGGTCATCCGCGCTCCGGGCACTTCCATGGTGAACAGGATCTTCTGCCCATCCACCTTGCCATTGATGGTGAGCTTGCCCGTATGTTCGGTCTCATAGGTGCCGGTGATCTTTATACCGTCCTGCTGCAGCGTGAGGGGCCCGGTCATTTTCCCGTGCGGCGAATCCATGGTCATCTCCCAATTTCCGCCCACGCGAGGGTCCGCCGCGAGTAAGCATGCCGTTAGCATGGCCACCGCGAGTAGTAGAGAAAGAAGTGTCTTCATGGTTCTACGCTAAGGCCGTTTTGCCACCTTTACAACGAAGAAGCGCCGAGCGTCAAAACCATCCGCTAAGCGTGGAAAGCGCGTACTGGCCGGTTAGAGTTGACTCACAACCCGGGAATGCGCTGGCGCAGCGGATGCACCTGGCGCGCGCTCACCACGATTTCAGTGGCCGCCGCATCGCTCATGATCAGCAGCAGGCCGCTCTTGAAGTACGGCCGGATTTCCTTGATCCGATTGACGTTCACCAGCACTTCACGACGGGCGCGGAAGAACAGTTTTTCGGGCAGGCTGGACTCCAGGTCGGCGAGCTGATAGTTCACCCAGTAGACCTCGGATTCCGTGTGCGCCTTCACGATGCCGTCCTCGGACGCAAACCACAGAATGTTTTCCGGCACGACCAGGAGCATACGGTCGCGCTTGCGGCACACGACATGACGCATGCCCGCGGGCGATTCGCGGACCACCTGCAAGAGATGCTCGCGTTCACGTTCGTTTTCATCCGGAGACCCGCTGAACTTGCGCGCGCGATCCAATACCTGCGCCAGGCGCTCCGGCGCGACGGGTTTCAACAAATACGCAAGCGCGTCCGCCTCAAATGCCGCAAGCGCGTGCTGATCGTAGCCCGTGACGAAGATCACCAGCGGCAGCGGTACGGTGCGCCGGACGGATTGCAGCACCTCGAACCCGGTCAATCCGGGCATCTCAATATCCAGGAACAGCAGGTCGGGCCGAAGCTTTTCGATCTGCTCCACTGCTTCCAGGCCATCGCACGCTTCGCCGGCGATTTCGATGTCGGGATACTGGGCGAGCATGCGCGATAAACGCGCTCTCGCGGATTCTTCGTCGTCCGCAATCAGACTTCTCATATCTCCTTACCGAGAGGAATTACGACAGTGGCGATGCTGCCGCCGGCCTCGCGCTGCCGCAGGCTAACGCTCGCACGATCCTGATACAGCGTCTGCAAACGTTCCGCGATGTTGACAAGCCCCAGCCCCTTCGAGGGATGTTTACTGGGACCCATGCCGTCGTCTTCCACAGTCATTTGCAAGCGATCGCCATCCGCTCGCACGGTGACGATCAGCTGGCCCGGGCCCGGTTTCGGCGCCAGCCCGTGCTTCAGTGCGTTCTCCACCAGCGGCTGCAAAATCAGGGAAGGTATTTGCGCGCCTTCCAGTTCGGGCGCCACATCGAACTTCACCCGCAGGCGATCTCCGAAGCGAGCCTCCTCGATGTAAAGGTAGGTTCGCAGGAATTCGATCTCGTCCCGGATAGAAGTTAGCGGCCGGCTGGAGTGATCTAAAACGTGCCGGAATACCTCCGCAAGCCTCAGCGTCATGGTTTCAGCGCGCGCCGGATTTCGGATCACCAGATCCGCAATGGTGTTCAGACAGTTGAACAAGAAATGCGGATTGATCTGCGCCCGCAGGGCTCGCAACTCGGCCTCGGTCACTTGCTGCAGGAGCAATGCCTCGCGGCTCTGGCGCTCCACCGCCTCTTCTTCCCGGCGCAATGCGTCCAGCCGGTAACCGCACTGCGCCGCAATGATTTGCAGATAGTTCAGGTGTCGCGTAACCAGCGATGGCCGCTCCGTGCCCGGCGAAATCAGCAGGACGCGACTGACCCGTCCCCCGAAGGTAATTGGGGCCAGAATCTCCACGTTCTGGATGGGAAGAAGTTGGCACAGTGGATCGCGATGGTCGATCTCGGTAATTTCACCGTCGGCAATTCCCTTCGGCCAGGGCAAGCCGTCGAATAGAACCACGCGGGCCGCCGCCAACCCCAGCGGTGCGCGAGCCGCCTCTTCGAGGGCCGCCAGGAGTTCGGACTCCCGATGCAAGTCGCGTACCTGGTTGGTGTATTGACGGGCCGCCTCGCGGTAATCGGGCGCGCGGAAAATCATTCGGCTGACCAGGCCGCTGATACGCTCGTCGACAAAGGTGAATGAAAGGAGCAGGCAAGTAGCGGTAATCAGCACCAGGAAAACATGCATGGCCGCGGGCGAGGACATCCGGTTCACCGCATGCCACATAAATTCCGATTGAGCCGTGATCACCATGGTAAACGCCCACGCCGACGCCAATAGAATGCGGACGGTATAGCGAACGAAAAGGTCCGCATAGCGGAACCGCGCGAACAGCAGGAACGCGAAGATCATCACGAGCAGGACCAGGACCAGATGTGCGCCGGCAAAGCTCGGCGCGAGCGAGGGCGCCTTTAAATGCACGACTATTGAAAAAATGCCTACAGCAAGGGCGGCGCAGAGAATCGCATAGGACGGAATGTAAACGGAGCGCGGCGTGGTGGCGCGGCGCAGCGAAACCAAGGGACCCGCGATAAGCAGTACGCCGGCGTTATAGGCCGTTAGCGCGACTAAGGTGCCACGGGGCAACAGGTGCAGCCAGAATGAGAGAGCAATCGCCGAGGCGGAGGCAATCGCAACAATATTGAGAATCCGGGCGGCTCTGCGCTGCCAGTCCTGGATCGCAAAACGACGCCAGATGGCGAGGATCGCGATTGGGAAGGCGGCGGCGCCGGTATATTGCAGCGACAGAGCGGCGGCAGCAACGCCACGCAGTTCGGTGATGCCCGACCCGAGCGATGCGGCTCGCGCGAGACCGCCCGCGCTCCACAACAATCCACACACCGCGAAGATGATGTTGGCGATCGGCGTCCCCGGCAGCTTCGCGGCTCGCAGCGTCAATACCAGGAGCACCAGGGTAATCAACAGACCCGTGGTGTAGCCGATCAGGTCGCCGGTGATGGAAGCGCCAGCGGTTCCGTGCAATTCTTCTCAGAATACCCGTGTCGCGCGGCGGCGTCCATCAATCCGAGGCAGGCGTGCTGAAACCGGCCTCCGGCGTGGATTATTGGTTTCAACCGGGCCGTGCGCGGCAACCCCGCGCGCTACTTCTCCGCTACCAGCAACAATGACTGCCCGATCGGGAATCGCCACCCTCGCGCGATCAGCCTGGATTCCATCGCCAGCGGCACATGCAGCAGCCGATCCAGCCAGGACGACGCAGGGCTCACGCCGCTGCGTGGCGGCGTGCGCGCCAGCGGCTCCCAGATCCGAAACTTCGCCACGGCCACAGGCAGGAGCAGCGAGTTGGCGTAGGTGCATCGCAGGGTCTTCAAACCGCACGCTTCCACGGCCGCGAGCAGGCGCTTGCGTGTGAACCTTTGTCGCTCGGCGGCGAATTCGGAATGCCGGCTGCGCAATATATCCAGCGCGGATACGCGGATGGCCAGCAAGCCGCCCGGCGCCAGCACCCTGGCCATCTCGCGCAACGCCGGCTCTTCCGCGCCCTTTGGAAAATGCACGATCACGTCCATCGAGAGCGCCAAGTCAAATGATTCATCGGCGAACGGCAGCGCACGCACGTCGCACTGGGCCAGGCGCTGGACGCCCATGCGGCGCCCGTGGTCAAGACCTTCCCATCCAAGGTCCACCGGAAACACGGGGAGCTCATAGCGCTGCTCCACCAAGCGCGCGAAGTATCCGGTGCCGCAGCCGGCTTCGAGCGCGCGCCGTATGTGACGCGGGGCGACGTATGGATCCAGCATCGCGAAGAGGATCTGGCGCATGCCGCGATACCACCAGAATTGCTTTTCGGCCGCGGCGATGTTGTCGAACTCGGCCGGGTTCATCCCCCGGCGTACGCCGCGCCCAGGTAATGCCGCAGGCGCTCCTCGAAGTACCGCAGCGTTCGCTGAACTCCATCGGTGAACCCGACCGTGGCCTTGCATCCAAGTTCGCGCTGTATGCGTGAACAGTCCGCGACATAGCTTCCGATATCAATCGGTTTGGCTTCTTCCGGAAACGGACGCTGGGTCACCTCCCGTCCGCCCGCGGCCGCGGCAATCACGCGCGCGATCTCGCCGATGGGCGTTCCGTGGCCGGCGCCCACGTTATACACTCGCGACGGCAAGGGATTGACGTCGCCCGCGCGCAGCATGGCTTCCACCACATCGTCCACATACATGGGATCGCGAAGCTGGGCGCCATCGCCGAACACTTCGAGCGAATGTCCCAGCAAGACGCGGCGGAAGAACGCGCTCAGAAAACCCTGCGCCGGAACGTTGAGCGCCATGCGCGGGCCGTACACATTCGTGAGACGCAGCACTACCGCATCCAGCGCGCCGGTGCGCGACAGCATGGCGTGGTACATACACGCCGCGGCTTTGTGGATGCCATTGAAATCCACGGGCCGGATGGGATGGTCCTCATTCACCGGCAGCGAATCGGGGATACCGTAGACCTGGCGTGTGCTGGCGTAGACCACGCGAACGCCGCGAGCCGCCACCGCGCATTCGCCCAGGAAGCGAAGATGCGCGAGCGCGTTGATCTGCAGATCGCGCTCTGGAAACTGCATGCTGTGCAAGTGGCTGATCTCACCGGCGAGATTAAAGATGACGTCGGTTGCGGCGATGGTGTCGCGAAACAGGCCGGCTTCGCCGATGTCCTGCGGGATGAGGCGGACGTCGCGCTCCACCGGTGCAAGATTGAACGGATTCGCGCCGCAGCCCGCCACCGAAGAATCCACCACGGTAACGTGCGCGCCCTCTTCGACCAGGCGGATGGCCAGGTTGCTGCCCAGGAATCCCAGGCCGCCGGTGACTAGCGCGTTTTTGCCGCGATAACTCATCGAATTTCCGATTATCTCAGACCCAGCACGCGGCGCATCTCGGGCGCGAGTCCGGGCGCGCAGATCACGGCGCTGCGGGCGAAAATACTGCGCCCGCCGTCGAAATTCATAAATACGGCGCCGGCTTCCTCGGCGATCACCTGGAGTGGCCCGAAATCCCAGGCCGCCGCGGAAGGCTCAATGAAAACTTCCGCTTGGCCCGCGGCCACCATCATCGCGTCCGCAGCGCCGCCGAGCCCGCGAAAAGCCCAGAAGCGCCCAGCCCATTGGTCGAACGTATCGCGAAACGGTACGTGCTCCATCTTGCTATAGGCGTTGAAGCATAGCACGGCGTCTTCCACCACGTTCTTGCCGGAGGCTCGCATCGGCCGGCCGTTGCAGTGCGCGCCTTGCCCGCGCGCGCCAGTGTACAGCTTGCCGAGCCCGGGCAGATTTACGACGCCGAGCACCACTTCGCCATCGGCTTCGAGAGCGATCAAGTTGGCCCACAGCGGATTGCCGCGGACGTAGTCGCGCGTACCGTCGATGGGGTCTACGATCCACCGCCGACCGCTGCTGGATTCGCGCCGCGCGCCCTCTTCGCCCAGAATGCCGTCATCGGGAAACGCTGCTGTCAGGATTTCCGAGATCAAACGCTCGCATTCGCGGTCCGCCGCTGTGACCGGCGAGGCGTCCGCTTTCGATTCGGCGGTGATTCCCGGTTGCATCCGCTGCGCGGTTTCCACGGCGGCTCGGGAAGCTTGCAGGGCCACATCGAGTTCTCGCATATTATGAGCGTCTCATTGGCGCCCGAGTGGTGGCAACCACACACTATCCACAGGCGGAGGTGGAGCGGGATCGCGCTGGATTTCCGAAGACGCATAAACGAAGCCAGCTGGTGCGGCATCGCGACGCAATGCTTTCATTTTCTCGGGCTTGCGGAAGCGGGCAGGCTGGTCCGCCGCGGGTTTCCGGCGTTCGCGACGCGCGGCCTTGAGTACGTCAAGCTGGCGGAGAGCGTCGCGCATGGACCGATGCAGCCGCTGCTCATAGAGGCTGAGGTTGACGAAGTCCTGGGAGTGCTCGCGGAAGGCGCGCGCGGTGGCCATGGCGGAATGAAGATCGGGGTGGCCGGCATCGAAGCCGCCGGCGGCATCGAAATGCGCTTCGGCGAGCATGCCGTCTTCAATGGAGCGGATCCGGTTGATGCGCCACTGATTGTCGGCCACGGTTTGGGCGAACTGGCGCTCGACCGGCGTTTGAGGGCGGAGGCTATCGACGATTTCCCTGGAGAACGCTTGATAGGCGGCCATGTCTTCGCTGGGAAGAACCACGACGCGTGCCGTGAGTCCGTGACGGAGTGCGTTCAGACTGGAGCGAGCTTTGCCGGCGGGGGTGGTGGGGCCGGTGGACTTTTCGGCGTTCAGGCGGTTGGCCGCGTATTGAGCTGGTGCAGGCATGTGTGTATCTCCGGTTCGGTTCTAGCAGGAGGGGAGCGAGTTGGAGGGTTAAGGTGTTGATATGGCGGGGGGAAATTGTTGTGACTGGGGGGAGTGTGAGTTTGAATTTTCATGATGGTCTTTCCGAGACGCCTGCGTCCATCGCCGGAGTGGTCCGTAGAGTGTCGTGATTCGCGCTTCTTTGGGGAGCGCATACGCTAGACGGGTGAAGCGTAGCATCGCCATTCGCATGGTCAGGTTTGCGCGTTCCGCCGATGCACTCAGGAGGGCCGTAGCACTTCTGCCTTTCGGAAGTCTGGTTTTAGTCCATTCTTAGCCCTGGCCTTCGACCAGGAATCCAACCACTGCGGCTCGTTGGCGTTGTAAAGCCTGTTGAAACTGGCCATTGTGCTTTGACAAATTGCCAAGTACGTCGAGTAACATGGTCAAACGTTAGAGTATGAGGACTGACTTGGCTATCGAACCGGTGTAAAAATTCCGATCCACCTATTGCAAGCCGCCTCTAGCCATGGTTTACTTGACACCAGTGATGCATGCCCATCGTCTAATACAACCGGAGGTTTGCCTATGGATCTGAACCCCGAATGCGTACCGCCTTGTCCAATCGCTTACTGTTGAAAGTAAAGAGGATCCACGCGCCAGGATCGCGAGGGCGGTCCGGGGTTCAAGCTAGGGCCATGGCCTTATCTCCGGAAGGGCGAAAGCCTATCGCGATAAAGGCCAATGCAGCTAAGTGGCTCAGTCGTGCAAGTTTGAGCACCTATTACGTGCCATGGAGAAATTAACGAACCAATGAACCCAGCGTTGACATTGCAGCAGCAACAAACAGGGCCAAGTGGCCTCGGCGAATTGCTTGCATTCATCGGATTGCCGTCAAAGCGATCTGCCAATAGACTGTCTGAACCGTCCAACGAGATGTTCAAGAG
>JAYTVY010000723.1:0-2725 GCA_043743755.1 Bryobacterales bacterium
TGCTGGCCCAAGCCGTGGAGAACGCCACCAAGGCTGGGATGACGGTGGTGGTAGCGGCCGGCAACTCGGGCGGCGACGGCAACATCACTCCGACCTTCAACACCATCTCTTCTCCCGCCGATGCGCCTTCCGCGATCGCGGTGGGGGCCACTACCAATTCTCACTTCTTTATCCAGACCGTAAAGGTGCCCGGGGCCGGCGTGCCTTCAAACCTGCAGCAGATAGCGGCGTTCCTGGGTGACGGATTCATTCCCGCCGGCCCCGTGACCGCGCCACTGCGCGACGTTACCCAGTTGGGCGATAGCGGCCTCGCCTGCTCGGCGTTGCGCGCGGGATCGCTGAATGGGGCCCTGGCGTTGATCAAGCGCGGGAGTTGCAACTTTATCGATAAGCTGACTAATGCGCAGCAGGCCGGCGCCGTAGGCGTGATCTTCTACAATTCCAATTCCTCTTCGCCGTTCGGACCGGGCGGCCTCTTTGGCACCACGATCCCCGCCGTAATGATCGCCAACAGCGACGGCGTGGCTCTCAAGAGTTTCATCGATGCCAATGTGGATCATGCCGCATCCATCGATCCCACGCCTTTTGAAGTAAGCACGCCCGACTTCGACATGCTGGTATTCTTCTCCTCGCTCGGCCCGTCCACCGGCGACGCCAGTCTCAAGCCCGAGCTGGTGGCGGTGGGAACCGACATGTACATGGCGGCGGAAAGCTATGACCCGCTGGGTGACGTGTACAGTCCCACCGGCTACGGCGTCGCCAATGGCACCAGCTTCTCCACCCCTCTGGTTTCCGGCGCGGCCGCGCTGGTGAAGCAGAAGCATCCGGGCTATTCGGTGGCGCAGATCAAGTCGGCACTGGTCAATTCGGCATCGCAGAGCGTCACCAGCGACGATTCCGGGAACCCGGTAGGAGTGCAGCAGATTGGCGCAGGGAAGCTCGACGCCGGCGCAGCGGTTCAGACTACCGTTACTTCCGCTCCCGCCACGCTTTCGTTCGGAGTGCTCAAGTCTGGATCGCTGCCGGCCTCCAAACAGCTAACGGTGACCAATACCGGATCGAGCGCCGCTAACCTGACGGTGTCCGTAATATCCGCTCTGCAGGCGCCCGGAGTCACCCTTGGTCTCGATAAACAAAGCCTTGCGCTTGCGCCGGGAGCGTCCGGCACGGTGAATGTGACGCTATCGGGCAGCGCTCCGGCGGCCGGCTCGTACTCGGGCGTGATCCTGATTCAAGGCCAGGGCACGCTGCGCATTCCGTATCTCTATTTGGCTGGAACCGGGTTCACGGCGAACATGATCCCGCTGACGGGATTCGGATTTGACGGAACCGTGGGGGAGAACATCCCGGACGGAGTGATTTCGTTCAAGCTGATAGACACTTTCGGCGTTCCCGTGGCCGGCGTAAAAACGACCTTCAGCGCGCTGGATGGAGGCACCATCCAGAATGCGGATGCCACCACTGACGCGAACGGAATCGCCGTGGCCCAGGCCATCCTCGGCCCGGACCCCGGCACGTACACGTTCAGCGGGTCAGCGGGCGGCCAGAGTTTCCTTTATCAAGGAAATGCCCGGTTGAAGCCATCCATTCCGGCAAATGGCATCGTCAACGCCGCCAGCTTCGAGGGCGGACGCGCGGTGGCTCCTGGGTCCTACATCAGCATCTTCGGTTCCGACCTCAGCGACTTCACCGATTCCGCCACCACGATTCCCCTGCCCCTGGCGATTGACTTCGCCATCGTGACCTTCGACGTGCCTTCGGCCGGCATCAGCGTGCCGGGCCACCTGGTTTTCGTCAGCCCTGGTCAGGTGAACCTCCAGGTGCCGTGGGAGCTGCAAGGGCAGACCTCCGCGCAGGTGAAGGTGACCATCGATTTGACGAACGGGAATGTCTACGCGCTGCCGTTGTCCAATTACTCACCTGCGTTCTTTGAGATTGGAAATGGCGCGGTGGCGGCGCTGGATTTGAAGAACCAGGTGATTGGCGCATCGAATCCCGCGCGGCGCGGGCAAGTGGTGCAGCTCTTCGGGAACGGACTCGGCCCGGTGACGAATCAACCGGCCAGCGGCGACCCCGCGCCGTCCTCGCCCCTCGCTCAGACCAAGTCGACCGCAGTGGTAACGATCGGCACGGCGTCGGCTACGGTATCTTTCTCGGGCTTGGCTCCTGGGTTCCCGGGGCTCTACCAGATCAACGCCCTGGTGCCGAGTAGTCTGGCGGCTGGGACGTATCCAATTACGGTGGCGATTGGTGGGCAGATCTCGAAAGCGTCGAGTATTACGGTGCAGTAGGGGCGGGGCCGGCCGGGGGGCCGGCTGCGGACCTGGGGGTCCGCCGTACGACTGAAATTATGCGATTTCGACGCCCATGCTGCGGGCGGTGCCTTTGACGCTGCGGATCGCGGCGTTGATGTCGAAGCAATTTAGATCCGGCATCTTGATCTTGGCGATCTCAGCCACCTGCTGTTCGGTGATCTTGCCCACCTTGTTCTTGTTGGGCTCAGCCGATCCCTTCGCGATGTTGACGGCGCGCTTGATCAGCACAGGCACGGGGGGCGTCTTGGTGATGAACGTGAACGAGCGGTCGGAGAAGATGGTGATCACCACCGGGATGATCAACCCTTCCTGGTCCTTGGCGGAGGTCTTGGCGTTAAACGCCTTGCAGAACTCCATGATGTTCACGCCCTGCGGACCGAGCGCCGTGCCTACCGGAGGCGCCGGAGTGG
>JAYTVY010000724.1:0-2677 GCA_043743755.1 Bryobacterales bacterium
TGAATGGTCGCCGGATTCCAAGCGCATGCTGCTGGTGATGGCTGAGCGCGATGCGGGCGACACCGAGGACGAGAAGCCCGAGGCGGGCAAGCCCAAGACTCCCAAGCCCATTGTGATTGACCGCTACAAGTTCAAGCAGGACGTGCAAGGATACCTTACCCAACGCACGCCGCGGCTCTACTTGTTCGACATGTCGTCGAAGAAGGCCGAGGCGCTGACCGCCGAGAGTCTGGATGTGGCGGCGCCGTCGTGGTCGCCCAATGGCGAATCCATCGCGTTCCTGGGCAAGGAGGGCAAGGACGCCGAGCGATACAACACCTGGAACGTGTACGTGATCGAGGCGCGCGCCGGCGCCGCGGCACGCCAGGTGACTCGCTATGACGGCGTACACTCGTCCGCATCGCGGTCGCGGCCGGAGTGGAGTCCGGATGGCGCGAAGCTGGCGTATCTGCAGAGCAGCGGCGCGAAACAAGGCGCGTACAACATGAACCGGCTGGCGGTTGCGCCGGTATCCGGCGGTGAACCAAGGCTGCTGGCGGGCAAGTTCGATCGCGCGATCTCCGCGCCGCGCTTCAGTAACGACGGCTCGTCCATCCTGTTCCTGGTGTCGGACGACCGCTGGGAATATCCCGCGCGCATTTCTTCCAATGGCGGAGCGGTGGAGCGCCTGGTCCAGGGGCCGGGCGCGGTTTCCGCCGTGGCCCAAAGCAAGGATGGCCGCCTCGCGATGCTGGCCTCGGGCGATAACACGCACGCCGAGATTCAAGTCTTTGAGAACGGCGGTCTGCGCAAACTGACGCACCACAACGATCCATTGATGGCCGAGTTGAAGCTGGGCGCTACCGAGGAGTTTAGCTGCAAAGCCAAAGACGGGACCGAAGTACATGGGTTGCTCACTAAACCGCCCGATTATGAACCAGGGCGGAAATATCCCACGCTGCTGCGCATTCATGGAGGTCCGAACGGGCAGGATCAGCATGCGTTCAATTTCGAGCGCCAGCTTTTCGCGGCCAATGGGTACGTGGAGGTCGCGGTGAATTACCGCGGCAGCGCGGGGCGCGGCGAGAAATATCAGACCGCGATCCTGGCCGAGTGGGGCGACAAGGAAGTGATCGACCTGCAGGCCGCCATGGACCACGTGGTGGCCATTGGCGTTGCCGATCCGGACCGGTTAGGCGTGGGCGGTTGGAGTTACGGTGGAATTCTTACCGACGCCATCATCGCGAAGGACCATCGCTTCAAGGCGGCCACCAGCGGCGCGGGAACGGCGTTTCCGCTGGGGCTCTACGGAGTGGATCAATACATTCTGCAGTACAACGAAGAGATCGGGCCGCCCTGGAAAGTAGGGCTGGATCCGTGGATTAAGCTGTCGTATCCGTTCTTGCATGCGGATCAGATCACCACGCCGACGCTGTTTCTGGGCGGGGAGAAGGACTTCAATGTGCCGCTAATGGGCGGGGAGCAAATGTATCAGGCGCTGGCGAGCCTGGGAGTGCCGACGCAGCTAGTGGTGTATCCGGGTCAGTTCCACGGCATCACCCGCCCGAGTTATCAGCGGGATCGGATGGAGCGCTACCTCGCCTGGTATGCGAAGTATTTGAAGGTCGGCGAGAAGGCTGGTGGAGGACAGTAATTTTTAGCGCGAGCCGAGCAACCGCGCGACTTCGTCTATGCGGCGGTTGAACTCCGCGATGGCCTGCGCGGCTACGCCAACCTGCTGCGCCGCCTCATCCATCGCGATGTGGGTCTCAAGGGTCTGGCTTGCTCTCTCGCTCCGCATTGCGATTCTCTTGACAGTCCCCACGGCTTCCAACAATAATCAGCTTCTGAATCCTTCGCTGCTGATTTGACCAGTAGATAAACAGAGAACGCAGAACCGCCGTGCGTCTGCTCAAGCATTCTCGATCATTGTCTTCTCTATACAGGGAAGGCTCCTTTCCGGGCTCCATGAGGGCCAACCCCGGGTATAGACGAAGGATTTCGCTGAGATCGGCGCCCATTCGGAGTCCCCCGCTCGTGCTCAGCAAATCACATTGAGTGTTTTCGGTTGGATCATTCGCTTGGCTCCTCGCAACGGTAATAACATTAATATGAGACTGTACGTCCGATGTTTCGCCCGCACCTAGTTCGAGTCTGCAGTTGCGTCCAATTGCCGTGGTCCATCCGCCGCCGCCCACTCCAATCCGGGATAGAGCCGCTTCGCCCGACTAACCCGGTCTCCGATGCGGAGGCCTGCGACACTCTGTTCGACAACCGCACGCCGCGGAGCCGCTTTCGAGTCCGGCTCGCACATACACCCGATGAGAAGCAACAGCAGCCAGGGCCGCCTGCACGAACTCGCGTGTGTATTAGCTGCCATAGCCTTCCGATCTCCTTCAGGATACTCTCTCCCGTTTATCGGCAAAGCGCCAAAGAAGAGTTGCTCAGCCACGACTCGCGTGCCAGAACGCGATGGAGTTCCATGTTAGTCAAAGACTGTATAGCCAGAATTCATGGCCAATCTGACCCCATAGACATTTGAGTTACTCATTCGCAGACAGCCGCACTCGTCCCAAGTCCACCATGCGACCCACAGGTGGGTAAGCGTACGGCGAACCCAGGTCAGCGGCGGGCAGCAGCCCAGCGTGCGGGGGTGAGCGGGGCGACCTCGGATAGCTTGCGGCGCGCCATTCCCGGC
>JAYTVY010000725.1:0-5765 GCA_043743755.1 Bryobacterales bacterium
GAGTCATCCTCTTCGGCATCCCGGCGACCAAGGACGAGCAAGCCTCCGGCGCCTACGCCGACGATGGCATCGTCCAGCGCGCCATCCGCGCCGTCAAGCGCGAGGTCCCCAACCTGCTCATCATCACCGACGTTTGCAATTGCGAGTACACCAGCCACGGACACTGCGGCAAAATCGTCGATAACGACGTGGACAATGACGCCACCCTCGAGTGGCTCGCGGCCGCCGCCGTGTCGCACGCCCGCGCCGGCGCCGACATTGTCGCGCCCAGCGACATGATGGACGGACGCGTGGCCGCGATCCGCCGGGCGCTGGATGCCGCCGGTTTTCTGAGCACGCCCATCCTGGCCTATGCGGCGAAATTCGCGTCGGTGTTTTACGGGCCGTTCCGCGAAGCCGCCGAATCAGCGCCTCAATTCGGCGACCGCCGCAGCTATCAAATGGACCCCGCCAACGCCCGCGAGGCCATGCGCGAAATCCAGCTGGACCTTGAAGAAGGCGCCGACATGATCATGGTGAAGCCCGCCATGCCCTACCTCGACCTGATCCGCCAGGCGCGCGACCGTTTCCCCGCCCCGCTGGGCGCCTACCAGGTCAGCGGCGAATTCAGTATGATCGTCGCCGCCGCCCAGAACGGCTGGCTTGACCGCGACCGCGCCATCCTCGAATCCCTCACCTGTATCCGCCGCGCCGGCGCCGACTTCGTCCTGACGTATTTCGCCATGGAAGCCGCCCGCTTGCTTGCGTAAAGAAACGCGAAAACCTGGCAACTTTTTACGTTTTGGACCGTATACACCATATGCCGTTCAAGTACGTCTTCCGCCGCCTGCTGCGCTCGCCGATGTTCACCGGCATCACGCTGCTCACCCTGGCTATCGGAATCGGAGCGAATAGCGCGATTTTCAGCGTTATCGAAGGCATCCTGCTAAACCCGCTGCCGTATCCGAATTCCCAAGAGTTGATTGCACTTGGTCACAGCGCGCCGGGCATCAATCTACCGGAAGCCGGTGCCGCGCCGTACCTTTACTTCACCTACCGCGATGAGAATCGAACGCTCACCGATCTTGCCATCTGGTCGGCAAACACCGTTACTGTGACTGGCTTCGCGGAGCCGGCCGAGGTGGATAGCCTGCACGTCACCGACGGCCTTTTGAACATTCTTGGCGTGCAGCCGGTACTCGGCCGCGGATTCTCGCGCCATGACGATGTCGCCGGAAGTCCGGAGACCGTGCTGCTCACCCACGCATACTGGCAATCCAAGTTCGGCGGCGACCGTTCCGTAATTGGCCGCCGCCTGCTGATCGACGGAAGGGCCCATCAAGTGATCGGCGTACTGCCCCAGCGATTCCGATTCTTGAACCTGAAGCCCGCGCTGGTCTTGCCATTGCAGCGCGATCGCAATAAGACCTTTCTCGGAAATTTCAGCTTTCAGGCGATTGCCAGACTGAAGCCCGGAGTCACTAACTCCCAGGCCACGGCCGATGTCGCGCGCCTGCTGCCGGTGGCGAATGGAAAATTCCCCGCGCCCCCAGGTTTCAGCTTGAAAATGTTCGAAGAGGCGCGCTTCACGCCGCACTTGCGGCCATTGAAGCAGGAACTGGTGGGCGACATCGGAAAAATGCTGTGGGTTCTGATGGGGACTATCGGGGTGGTGCTGCTCATCGCCTGCGCTAACGTTGCCAACCTGCTGCTGGTGAGGGTGGAGGGACGCCGCCAGGAGCTTGCGATTCGCGCCGCGCTGGGCGCGGGCTGGGGCCAGATCGCACGCGAGCTGCTGCTCGAAAGCCTGACGCTGGCCGTGGCGGGCGGACTATTCGGCCTCGCCTTTGCGTACGGCGCGATTCGATTACTGGTGGCTATCGCACCGGCCCAGCTTCCCCGGCTGGACGAAATCGCGATCGACGCGCCGGTATTGCTATTCACACTGGCGGTCTCGCTGGCCGCGGGCCTCTTGTTTGGATTGATTCCTGTAATCAAGTACGCCGGCCCGCATATCGCCGCCGCGCTGGGCTCCAGCAGTCGCTCGGTGAGCCACAGCCGTGAGCGGCATCGCGCCCGGGGGGCGCTGGTGATTGTCCAGGTGGCGCTGGCCCTGGTGCTGCTGATCGGCTCCGGCTTGATGATACGGACATTTCAAGCCCTGCATCACGTCCAGCCCGGCTTCACGCGCCCTCAAGAGATCCAGACAATGCGAATCGGGATTACAACCGCGCAGGTGAAAGAGGCCGTCTCCGTGGTCCATATGCAGCAGGCCATTCTTGAAAAGATCGCCGCGATTCCCGGTGTTTCAGCGGCTGGTTTTTCCAGCGTCGTCCCCATGCAGAATCAAGGCTGGCATGATCCGGTATTCACGGAAGACCGGACTTATGCCGATTCGCAAATCCCGACTCTGCGCAGCTACAAATTCGTATCTCCCGGTTTGGTGACAACCTTGGGTAACTCCATTGTCGCTGGCCGGGACTTCACCTGGACCGACGTTTACGATATGCGGTTGGTCGCGATGATTTCCGAGAACCTGGCTCGCGAGTTATGGCACAATCCCGCGTCCGCCCTTGGAAAACGAATTCGCGCCACCCACGCGGGTCCGTGGCGCGAAGTAGTGGGAGTAATCAGTGACGAGCGCGACGATGGCCTGGATAAGAAAGCACCCACCGTGGCCTTCTGGCCGACCCTGATGAACGATTTCTCGGGCGAACGTCCCTTCGTGTATCGCTCGCCGGGCTTCATGATTCGGAGCAGCCGCAGCGGTTCGGACAATTTCATCAAGGAAGTACAACAGGCGGTTTGGTCGGTGAATCCGAGCCTGCCGCTGGCGCAGGTTCTCACGCTGCAGGAAATCTGCGATAAATCCCTGGCGCGCACGTCCTTCACGCTGGTGATGCTGGCGGCTGCGGGCGGAATGGCGCTGCTGATCGGCTTAATCGGGATCTACGGCGTGATGTCCTATTCGGTTTCCCAGCGAACGCGGGAGATCGGGATTCGTATGGCTCTGGGCGCGCGGCGAGAAAGTCTGACGAGGCTTTTTGTCGGTCACGGCCTGGCGCTGGCGGCCATCGGCATCGTCTGCGGTCTCGCCGTGTCCGCCGCGCTCATGCGCGTGATGGCGTCCCTGCTGTTCGAAGTGAGCCCGGGCGACCCAGCCACCTATATCGCAGTCTCCCTGGGATTGGTTGCGGCCGCCGCAGCCGCCAGCTATATCCCGGCCCTGCGTGCCGCAACCGTGGATCCCGTGGAAGCGCTGCGAGCCGATTAACCGGATGATTCGGCCTGAGCCACTGAATAAAAACGATCCTCTCGTCTGGTCCCCTGGAACCGGCGTGGAGGTGTGGGACATGTTCCGCGCCGCCATGGCAGGCGACGTCGATACCCTCCAGCGGATGGTAAACAAGAACCCCGCGCTGGTGCGGTGCATGTATGAATACCGCACGCCGCTGTATTTCGCGGTGCGGGAAAACCAGATGCAGGCCGCGGCATTTCTTCTGGAACGGGGCGCCGATCCGGCGAAGGGGTTGATCCACGACAATCTTCTCCTCATGGCGCGCGACCGCGGCTATGGGGGGATGCAGCAGCTGCTGGAGGACCGCCTGGGCGTTTCACCGCAAGGAGCCGGACTTTTCGCCGCAATTCGCGAGCGCGACCTGGCCAAAGTCCGGAGCCTGCTCGACGCGTCGCCCGAAGCCTTGCATGCCGCCGATGAGCGCACGAACAGACCGATCCACTGGGCGGTGATGACGCGGCAAATCGACTTGATCGACGAGCTGCTGGCGCGCGGAACGGACCCCAACGCACCTCGCTCCGATGGCGCGCGTCCCATTCAGCTCACCAGCGGCGATTATTACCATCGCGGCTGGCGTGACGTATCCGAAGACACCGCGTCTTCTCCGGCCGAAGTGCTGGCCCACCTGCGCGCACGGGGCGCTTATTGCGATATCTGCACGGCCGCAAGTATCGGCGACATGAACCGCGTCAAAATGCTGCTCAATCAAGACCCGGCGCTGGCCAATCGCGTCTCGGACTATGTGACGTATTATGACTGCTCCGGCGCGCCCTTGCGCAACGCCGCCGCCGAAGGCCACCTGGAGATCGTCAAGCTATTGCTGGAGCACGGCGCCGATCCGAACCTGCCGGAGGAAGGCATCGCCCCGCACGGCGGTGCGCTCTATGCGGCGGTGGCGGGGGGACACTTTGAAATCGCCCAGCTTCTGCTGGAACGCGGCGCTAATCCCAGCGCGGCGGTGGAGAGTTCCGGGGACTGCTTGACCCGCGCCATCAATCGTGGCGACCAGAAAATGGTCGACATCCTCGCTTCGTACGGCGCGTCGCGATCGGTCGAGATCATGGCCTACTACGGCGACCTTCGCACGGCGGCCGCCGTCTTCGCCGCCAACGCCGCTCTCGCTGACGATCCCCACGCGCTGTCCACCGCTGCCGGCGAGGGCCAGGACGCTTTCGTCCGCTTGATGCTGCGCTATCAAGCGGATCTTGCCAGACGCGTCGCGGTGGGCGCGAAGACGCCTGAACTCACCGAATATCTGTTTCAACACGGGATGGATCCCAGCCGCTCCGACTGGCTCGGCATCACTCCGCTGCACCGATTCGCCGAACGTGGCGACCTGGAAAACGGGGCACTCTTCGTAGAGCGCGGCGCCAACGTCAACGCTCGCGACGAAGAGTTCTGCTCCACGCCACTTGGATACGCCGCGAAGACCGGCAAACTCGCCATGGTCGAGATGCTCCTCGAATGCGGCGCAAAAACGAACTTGCCTGACGATCCGGAGTGGGCCACTCCGCTGGCATGGGCGACTCGCCGCGGACATGCGGACGTAGTGGAGAGGCTACGCCGAGCTGGCGCGAAGACGTGAGATGCGCCGTCGCACCGTTTCTTAAGACCCGCTTGTCAGGCGGGATCGTAATCCGAGGGTGAACAGGCAAAGTTCAGCACTTGATGGACCTGCTCCGCGCTCGCTTCCGGAAACCACTCCAAGAACTCGTCAATCGTCGAGCCTTGCTCGAGGTGTTCGAACAGAGAAAGCACTGGGAGACGGGTGCCGGCAAAGCACCAGATTCCCCCAAGCTTTTGGGGGTTTCGGTCGACGGCGATGCACGAGGTCCAATCCATGATTCGAGTGTTAGCGCCTGCATGAGGCCCCGGTAAGCAACAATCCAGTACTCAGAAGTCGACCGGCACTCGACCTCTCCAGGTTAGCGCGTGTCCTGCAAATGTGCCCGCAAGAACCGCCCCGTATGGGACCGCTTGCACGCCGCTACATCTTCGGGCGTCCCTGTTACCACCACTTCCCCGCCCGCGTGGCCGCCCTCGGGGCCCAGGTCAATCACATGATCCGCGGTCTTGATTACATCCAGGTGATGCTCGATCAACAGTACCGTGTGTCCCGCGTCCGCGAGGCGATTTAACGATTCGAGCAGACGCTCCACGTCCGCCAGGTGCAGACCCGTGGTTGGCTCGTCCAAAATGTAGACCGTATGCTTCGAGCGCTCCAGCTTTGACAACTCCGCCGCGATCTTGATCCGCTGGGCTTCCCCGCCCGATAGCGTGGTTGCCGATTGCCCCAGCGTCAGATATCCTAGCCCGAGGTCGCCCAGCACCTGGATCTTCTTCCCCACTACCGGGTCGCCCGCGAAGAAGGTGACGCCTTCCTCCACCGGCATGTTCAGGACATCGTCTATGGTCTTTCCGCGCACCGTGACATCCAGCGTTTCGGCATTGAAACGCGCCCCCTTGCATGCGCCGCAGGTCACCTCCA
>JAYTVY010000726.1:0-3634 GCA_043743755.1 Bryobacterales bacterium
GCTTACGGAAAAACGCAGCAGCACCCGCCCGGCATCGCGTTTTTCCACGGTAACCCGCACGCCCACCTTGCCCTTATTCGTGAACTTGACTGCGTTCCCCAGCAGGTTGACCAGAATCTGTCGAACTCGCGCCGGATCGCCAAGAACGCGCTCAGGTACCGCATCGTCAAAATCGCAGGACAGCTCGATGTGTTTTTGCCGTGCTCGCAGCGCCAGAGTCTTGACCGTGTCTCGCACGCAATCGCGGAGCGTGAAATCCACTGGATCCAGCTCCAGCCGATCGGCTTCGATCTTGGAAAGATCCAGAATATCGTTCAGCACGGCGAGCAAGGAATCGGCCGAGCTCTTGGCGGTCTCCAGATATTCCCTTTGCTCCGCGCCGAGTTCGGTGGCCAGCACCAACTCGGTCATTCCCAGGATGCCGTTCATGGGCGTCCGGATTTCGTGGCTCATATTGGCCAGAAACTCGCTCTTCAGCCGGCTGGCCTGCTGGGCGGCTTCGAGCAAGCGCTCGATTTCCCCATTTTGCTGCTCCACGGTCAGCTTCTCTTGCTCGACGCGAGCCTTTTCCTCCAGCACGCGCGATTTCTCGCGCAACAGCTCCTGGGTTCGCCGGCGGACCGCAATCTCCAGGCGGCGCTTTTGCCGCAGCAACCGCCGGACTCGGTGTTTCCAGAGCGCCCATGCCAAACCGATCAAGGTCAAGCCGCAAAGCGTGCGAAACCACCATGTCAGCGGCCATGGCGGCAGAATTTCGAACGAAACACGCGCCGGATCGCTCCATGGTCCGGACCCGTTGCTAGCCGAGACTTCGAAGGTATAGCTTCCGGGCGGCAATCCAGCATAGCGCTGCTCACGCTGGCGCGTTTCGGCGTACTCATGGTCGATTCCCAGCAGCCGGTAGCGGAACCGGGCGTCGCTTTCGTGCAGATAGGTGAGCGCCGCGAAGCGCACCGCGAAGGAATTCTTGCTGTAAGGAACCCTCAGAAATGAATCGCTAAACGGCATGTCGCCCAGCCGGGCCGAAGTGAGCGCCACCGGCGGCGCCGTCAATGGAACTTGTACGCGCGGCGGCCGGAAATGCGATAACCCGCGGCTGGTGCCGATCCACACGCTTCCATCGAAGTCGCTGAAGAACGCGTTCCCGTTCACGTCATCCCACACCAGACCGTCGTTCTTGCCCACATGCCGCCAGCGTCCGCCTTCGAGTACATCCAGTCCTCGATCGCTGGCATACCAGATCGCCCCGCTGCGGCTGGTCTTGACGAAGATGGCTTTGTCGCTACGCAGCCCGTTGCGCTGCGAATAATGATCCATGCGCGGCGATCCGCTTTCCATGCTGAGCCGTGTTAACCCAAAAGCTTCGCGGTAACCCGCCCAGACGGCTCCAGCGCCGTCCTCGGTCAGATAGCAGACGCTGTCGCGGAGCAGCCCGTCGTCCTTCGTGAAGCGGGTCCACTTGCCCTGCGAGAATCTCGCCAGCCCGCGCGATCCGCCAATCCAGATCGTTCCGTCAGCACTCTCCAGCGCGCTGAAGAATGTTTCGCCCTTGTTCGTGAGCGGCGGCGCAAGCCGTTCGAATCGTGGATTCGATCCAAGTCCCGTCCCGCGATACAACCCTTCGCGCGAACTCACCCAGATTCGGTTTTCGCGGTCCACCATCAGCTGCAAGATGCGCGTGGCATCCAGGCCGCTTTCTTTTCCAAAGTTATGAACGCGGCGGGTACCGTGATCCACGCGGCTGACGCCGCCGGGATCGCCGGCTACCCACAGATCGCCTTCCGCGCTCTCGGCCAGCGACCGGATCATCTTCATTCGCAGGCCGTTCAGCGTCTTCCACCGTGGCGCGGCCTGTGCTCCGTCCGAGTAATTCAGACCGAACTGCGTTCCCACCCACAACGTTCCGGACTTGTCTCGATGAATGGACCAAACCGAATCGCGCGCCAGGCCCTCGGCTTGTCCCCAGCTTTCCCACTGCACATAGCCGAGCCAGCGCACCAGACCGCTCCCCAGCAGCCCGAGCCATACGGAACCTTCGCGATCCTGTCTTACAAACGAAATGTCGCTGGAGTCTAAACCGGAACGACGGTCGATCAGCTCCCATTGACCGCCCCGGCGGCGAGCCAGCCCTCGATTGGTGGGAACCAGCATGCGGCCGTCATGATCCAGAGCCAAAGTTCCGTACGTACCGTTGTCGCCGTCCAGAAATTCGTTGCGCACCCGGCTGAAATTCGTGCTGCCCGGAGCGCGCATCAGCAGGCTGTGCTCGCTGCGAAGCCACAGATTCCCCGCGGCATCCGCGAGAATAGAATCCCACCGCTCCGGCGGCACCCCGCGTCCCGCGCCGAAACGCGACACGCCGGCGCCATCCAGACGGCAAACCTGGTTACCGCATCCGAACCACGCTACCCCATCGCGCTCGACAAAAACACTATTCGCCGCTTCGTTCGAATCCGGCAGCGCGAGCCGCACTTGGCCCCTTGCATCCCGGACCGCCAAGCCTCGTTCCGTGGCCAGATAAACCCGCCCGCCGGCATCTGATGCGATGCCCGTGCGTCCCATCACGCCCAGCGCTCCGGGAATCTTGACTGGCTCAAAGCGCGATCCAGCACTGCGCGCCAATCCCACCCGTGTGCCCACCCACAGCGTCCCGTCGGCGCTCTCGTGGATCGATTCAATCCGAGTGCTTGGCAGGCCGTCGGCCACCCCGTAAGCCTGAAAGCTCATTCCGTCATACCGGAACAGCCCGTTCTGCGTTCCCACCCACACAAACCCGGCTCGATCCTGGAGAAAACATTGGACTCCCAGATTGGTAAGCCCTTGCTCTTCCGAATAGAACTTGAAACTGTAGCGCTGTGCCAGGCAAGGCAAAACCATGGCGGCGACTAGTAGGTAGTACCTAAAGGCAGACACAGGGCTACCCTATGTTCGGCTGCTAAAACTAAAGGCTTTAGCCTGCCCGCATCCTAAAATCGAAGCCGTTGAAGCATTCGGGCCCCTCCCCGTTGGTGTAGTATGAGTCGATGGCTGACGCCCAGCCCGCCCTGCGCCGCGAGCTGCGTCTCTGGGACCTGATCCTGTTCAACATCTCCGCCTTGGCCGGCATACGCTGGCTGGCCGCGGCTGCGCATGCCGGTTCTGGATCGCTGGCTTTGTGGCTTCTGGCGGCGCTGTTTTTCTTTCTGCCTTCCGCGCTGGTGATCGCGCGACTCTCGGAACTATTTCCAGAGCAAGGCGGCATGTACGTTTGGACCAAACGCGCTTTTGGCGATTGGCATGGTTTCCTGTGCGCGTGGTTTTATTTCGTCGGAAACGTGCTGTACTTTCCATCGCTGCTGCTGGCCGGTGTCACCATCGCCAGCTACATGTTCGGCGCGCGGGCGGTGCACCTGGCGGGAACAGTGGGATTCGCGATCCCGGTCACTTTGGTGGCCCTATGGCTGGCACTTCTCGCCAATCTGGTGGGACTGCGCTTTGGAAAATGGACCAGCAATCTGGGAGGCGCGGGCACTTACATTACTGCTGCGCTTCTCTGCGCTTTCGGGTTATGGGTCGCGCTGAAGTACGGATCCGCCACCGCGTTCCATCTGGTTCCGCAAGCCAACTGGGACAACCTCAACTTCTGGTCGCAGAT
>JAYTVY010000727.1:0-2194 GCA_043743755.1 Bryobacterales bacterium
GCTTACGCTGCGCATAGTAGTCCAGGCCATAGCGCCAGGAGCGGTTTTCTGAGTCTACACATAGAGTTAGAGCCTTTCCAGCCGCTTGCTGGGAGCGCCAGAAGGCCCGGGCGGAAACCATGTGATCCAACTCGGGAACGGTCTGACGGATGATCGACACCACGGAAACGGTCACAATTCCGCAAATCAAAGCCACCGCCGGCGACCTCCGGCCGGAGCGGTCGAGCAGGAAACACAGGGCGGCCAATCCGAGTGCCGGAAACAAAGTAGCCAGGGGAAAATGGAAGGGGGCGCGGGTGATGCCGGAAAGCAGCGCGCGCGGCAGAATGTCTTGAATGGCGGGAATCAGCGCGAGCAGGGCCGCCGAGGCTGCCAGCGTCCATGCGGCGGCGCGGCCGGCGTGGGCCAGCGCGATACCGATCAAAAGGGCCGCGGCTGGAAGCAGGGGCAGAATATAGCCGGGCAGCTTGTTGAGGGAGCACGAGAAGAAGACTAGTCCCCAGGCGAGCCATGCGAGCAAGAAGCGGGTGCGCGGGTCGTCGTACACTCGCTTTTTCAAGACCAGGAACAGCGTGGGCGTCCAGGGAAACAGACCCGCCAGCAGGACGGGGAGAAAATACCACCAGGGCTGGACATGCTGGAGGTCGGGAGTCAGGAATCGCCCGAGGTGGTGTTTCCATAAGAACTCGTCGAGAAACGCGCGTCCGTGCAGAACGGTGACGGCGAGATACCAGGGCATTGCGATTAGCGCGGCCGCGCCCGAGATACGCAGAATCTCGATAGGCCGCTTGCGGAGGAACCACAAGGCAGGAACGATCAGCACCAGTGGAACCAGCCCCTTTGCGAGAACGGCCGCGCCGAGAAAGACGCCCGCCCAGACTGGCCTGTGGCGATCGCCGATGAGCATCAGCATGGCCGCACTGAAGCAGGCAGCCAGCGGAAGATCGGTTACCGCGACGTGGCTGAAAGCGAGCCATCCCGCCGACGTGGCGAGGATTCCGGCGGCGAACCAGGCGACCCGCTCTTCGAATTCACGGCGGACGGCAAACCAGAAGAAGGCCAGGAATGCAACGCTCATGAGCGCAACCGGGAGCCGTGGGGCCAAGTCTTGGTCCAAACCGCAGGCGAATCCGAGCGCGGTGATCCAGTACAGCAGCGGGGGCTTCTCGAACCACGGTTCACCCCACAGGCGCGGGGTGATCCAGTCATGATTGCTCGCCATGTCGCGTCCGATGGCAGCGTAGCGCGGCTCGTCGGGGCCTAGCAATCCGGTATCCGTCAACCCGAAGAAGTACAGGCAGAAAAGCGCGCAGGCCGCAGCTATCGCGAGCAGCCAGCGCTTCTGGGAAGGGGAAAACAAGTACTGAGTATAACGACTGACCGAACGCCTACTTGTCGGCGCCGTGGTACTTGTAGAAATGATTGATAGCCAGGATGCCTTTGCGGATCTTTTCTTCGTTCTTGGCCTTGGTTGAGCTGTTGACCGTGGAGCCGCCGGTGTCCTTCGTAGTGAGATCGAACCAGTAATCCTTGTAACTGACAGCGTCGGAAACGAAGAGACTCTTCCCGTCTCCGCTGAGGAGTCCGTATACGGCGCCGTAGCTGGAAGCGATGAGGTAACTCTCGCGGCGATACTGACCCTGCTCCTCGATCCGCTCTGTGAAGAGCGGATGGCCGAACATTTCGTCGTTCACGATGGGCCGGTGCCCGAGTAAGTAGTACAGGCTGGGGGTGATGTCGGTGGAGAACGCCACGGCTTTGGTGTTCAACGCCAGTCCTTGCTTAAGCGCGGGTGGAAGGTGGATCACGAGCGGCACGCGGACAATTTCGGGATAGATGGTGTAGGCGTGTCCCCAGCGGCCTTGCTCGCCGAGTGAATCGCCGTGATCCGCGGTGAGAATGACCACGCTGTTGTCGTACATTCCGAGCTTTTTCAGAGTATCCACGAAGGCGCCGAAGCAGGCGTCGATTTTACGCAAGCGAGAGGCGTAGGGCGCGTAGAAGTCGTGGTAGTTGGCGCTATCGATGGGGCGGGCGCCCTCGCGGTTGATCACCGAGATGTGGATGTTCTGCGGCTGAGTGTAAGCGAACAAGGGCGGATGGGACGCCGGCTGCGATGCGAGCCGGCCCTCCAACTCACTGAGAGAAGAGCACAGATCGTAATTCATGTTGGCGGTGCTCTCGTCGAGTTCGG
>JAYTVY010000728.1:0-9773 GCA_043743755.1 Bryobacterales bacterium
TATCGCGATGAGCTGCTGGCCACCATTCGCGAGTGGGACTTTCTGCTGATCAACGATTCCGAGGCCCGCATGCTCTCCGGCGAGTACAACCTCCGCAAAGCGGCCAACAAGATTCTCGGGATGGGGCCAAACACGCTGGTGATCAAGCGCGGCGAGTATGGCGCCATCCTGTTTCGTCCGGATGGCCATTCCATCGTCCCGGGATATCTGCTGGAAGAGGTCTTTGATCCCACCGGCGCCGGCGATTGCTTTGCCGGAGGCTTCATCGGCTATCTGGCCGAGCGCGGTTTTGACTTGAAGCAGGGCCATGTCGGACACAAGGAGCTGAGCCGTGCCGTGATCTACGGTTCCGTGCTGGGCAGCTTCTGTTGCGAAAAGTTCGGCGTCGACCGCTTTCGCACTCTCACCCGCGCCCAGATCGATGCACGCTTTGAAGAGTTCAGGGCCTTCACCGAGTTTTGAAAATACGCCGTCTTGAAATCCCGCTGATTGTCACGGCCCTGGCGGCGCTCAGCGTGGCCGCCGTGTGGTACGTCCATCGAATGGATTGGACGCTGTACAATCCCGACGCCGACGCGCACTTGAACATCGCCCGCCGCATCGTCGATTCGCGCACTCCCGGCTATGACCAGATCGGTACTGTCTGGCTTCCGCTGCCGCACCTGCTGACCATCCCTTTCGTGCTGCGCGATTCGCTGTGGCAATCCGGACTGGCCGGCGCAATTCCGTCCGCGTGCTGTTTCGTGATGGCAGGCGCTTTTCTCTTCGCCGCGGTGCGGCGCTCTCTGCGATCGTCCGCGGCAGCCTTCACGGCGTTGGGAATATTCACCCTCAATCCCAATCTTCTCTATCTGCAATCCACTCCCATGACCGAAGCGGTATTCTTCGGCGCGCTGGCGGCGCTGTTGTATTTCACAATTCTGTTTCGCGACACGCGCTCTCTGCCGGCGGCAGCCGCGGCCGGCCTCGCGGCGCTGGCCGCATCGCTCACCCGCTATGAAGGCTGGTTCCTGCTTCCCTTCGCCGCTCTGTATTTGTGGATCGCCGGCCGGTACCGCTTGGTTCCCGCAATCGTTTTCTGCGCCATCGCCGGGCTGGGGCCAATGTGGTGGTTCGCCCACAACTATTGGGTCTATGGCGACGCGCTCGCGTTCTATAACGGGCCGTGGTCCGCCAGCGCCATCTACCAGCGCGCGCTCGATCAGGGGGTGGCCCGGTATCGGGGCGATCACGATTGGCTTCAAGCCTTGTTCTACTACTCCACTGCGGCGTGGCTCTGTGCCGGAGGCGTAGCCGTGGCGCTCGGCGTCCTCGGACTTGCGGGCATCCTGCGTGCCCGCGCCTTCTGGCCCGTGATGTTCCTGTCGCTGTCCCCGATTTTCTACGTCTGGAGCATGCACTCCTCCGGAACACCCATCTACGTCCCGAACCTCTGGCCCAACAGCTACTACAACACTCGCTATGGACTCGCCGTGCTTCCTCTGGCGGCCTTCTGCGCGGGCGCTTTGGCGCTGCTGATCCCTAAACGCTGGCGCGCTACCGCCGCCGTCGCCATCCTCTGCGCCGCAATGCTTCCCTGGCTAATTCGGCCCAATCCCGACAACTGGATTTGCTGGAAGGAATCGCAGGTTAACTCCGTCGCAAGGCGCGCCTGGACCCGCGAAGCCGCCGAGTTCCTGGCCGCGAATTACAAACCCGGGCAAGGCATTCTCACCGCGCACGGAGTCGCCGGTGTTCTGCGGACTGACGGCATCCCGCTTCGCGAAAGTCTCAACACCGATAACCGCGGTATCTGGGAGATCACCTGTGAAAGACCCGATCTGTTCTTGCGTGAGGAATGGGTGATGGCTCTGGCGGGCGATGCCGTGGACACCGCCGTCACTAAGACCGCTACGCGCGCTGGTCCCAAGTACGATCTGGTTCGTACCATCATCGTGAAGGATGCACCGGTGGTGGACATTTATCGCCGCGCGCACACCGCCATCCAGCCGCCGGCTACGCCCGATCCCGATTCCGATGACACGGAGAAGCTGCTACCATTCGAGCCCAGGCAATGACCATTCGTTTTACCAAGGCCCATGGCGCAGGCAATGATTTCCTGCTCACCTGGGCCGAAGACCTCCCCCCGAACGCGGCGCTACCCGCGATCGCGCGCGCGATTTGCAATCGCCACACCGGCCCGGGCGCCGACGGATGGATGCTGGTGCGCCGCGATTCCATCCGATTATTCAACTCCGATGGCAGCGAGCCGGAGCTTTCCGGAAACGGCACTCGCTGCGCCGCCGCTCTTCTGGTTCACTCGGGTCTGGCCGATTCGGATGTGACGCTGCTTACCGGCGCGGGTCCGAAGCATCTCAAGCTGATCGAGCGCGCTGGTCTGCGATATGTGTTTGAGATGGACATGGGTCTGCCCGTTTTCCATCCGGACGAATTGCGCTTCTCTTTGTCGCTGGCGGCCGGCTTTCGTGAAGTAGCCATCTTGAACGTGGGCAATCCTCAGTGCGCCGTATTCGTCGACGAATTTCCCGAAAACTGGCTATCCCTCGGCGCTGAGATTGAAGCGCACCGCCATTTCCCCCAACACACCAATGTGAGCTTTGTACGAGTCTTGGACCCGCATGCCATTGAAGTCCGCTTTTTCGAGCGCGGGGCAGGTGAAACGCTCAGTTCAGGTACCGGTTCCACGGGCGCCGCCGTAGCCGCCATCCTCCGTGGTCTGGTTCACAGCCCGGTCCGCATCCAAACCCCCGCCGGGGACCTCCACCTCCGCTGGACCGATTCCGTGTGGCTCACCGGCCCCGCCGAACTGGTCGCCGCGGGCGAGTTCTACTTCGATTAGGAAAAATCCGTCAGGCAGTGCTGGACTCTGCCCTTTACCTACAACCTCAAGAACCCCAACGAGCCCCATCCGTAGAAGTAGGTACGGCGGGCCCCCCGGCCCGCAGCCGGCCCCCCGGCCGGCCCCACCGACTCCGTGCCGCCGCCGCCGAGTTCTCCATTAACTAGGAACAAATTCCACAGAGACTCGTCTAAACCGCATGGCCAAAACTGCATTGTACGTGTGTCTGTTTGCCGCTTCGCTGGCCGCCCAGCCCAATCAGACGGTCGATTCCAAGACGCAGTCCGAGGTAGTCGGCAATCTGTGCGATCGGCTGGAACACAACTATGTTTACCCGGAGACGGCGGCCAAGATGTCAGCGGACCTGAAGCGCCGCCTCGCCGCGGGCGATTACGAGAAAGTCACCGCGCCCGCTGACTTCGCCGCGCGCCTCACCACGGACCTCCAGGCCATAAGCCATGACAAGCACCTGCGCGTCCGCTACAGCCAGGCGCCAGTCCCCGTTCACAACCGCGAGGGACGCCCTTCAGCCGAAGAGAGGGAACGCGTCCGCGCTCAAATGGCGCGCAACAATTTCGGCTTCGAGAAAGTGGAGCGCCTGCAGGGGAATATCGGCTATCTTGACTTGCGCGGATTCATGGATGCCCAATGGGGTTCCGATACCGCTGTCGCCGCCATGAACTTCCTGGCCAATACCGATGCCTTGATCATTGACCTGCGCCAGAATGGCGGAGGCGATCCAGCCATGGTCGCTCTGATTACCAGCTATCTGTTCGCGCCCGGCGAAGAGGTGCACCTGAACGATCTCTACTGGCGTCCCAGCAACGAAACCCATCAGTGGTGGACTCTGCCCTATGTCCCCGGCCGCCGCTACGCGAATAAGCCGGTCTACGTGCTTACCAGCAACCGTACTTTTTCCGCCGCCGAGGAGTTTACTTACAACCTCAAGAACCTCAAACGGGCAACTATCATCGGAGAAACCACCGGCGGCGGAGCGCATCCCGGCGGAATGGAGCGGTTGAGCGAGCATTTCATGGCGTTCCTCCCCAGTGGCCGCGCGATCAATCCCATCTCGAAGACCAACTGGGAAGGCGCCGGCGTAACACCCGATGTCGCCGTACCGGCCGCCGACGCGCTCAGTACCGCAACCGCCGCGGCCCTCCGCAAGATCGCCGAGCCCGGCGGTTGAAGTACAATCTCTCCATGCTTACCAGACGCCGCTTCGGCGCTGCCTTCTTCGCATCTTCAGGCTTTCTCCAGGCTCAGCGCCGCTATGGCAACGGCCGCGGCCTGATTAACCGGACCATCAATGATCTGCGCCGTACTTCCCAACTGGCACGCGGCGGCCGCGAGGCCGAGCGGTATGACAACGCCATCCGCCACCTCGCTGATTTCGAGCGCGCGTTGGACCGCGACCGCTTCGATCGCGGCCGGCTGGATGAAGCCATTGACGACCTCAAGCATGTAATCGAGCACAACACTCTGGGCCCGCGCGAGCGCTCCAGCCTCACCGAGGATATCCGGGAACTCCGGCGCTTCCGCGAGCGCGAACACCGATATTAGTCGCCTTTTGTGGGTCCGCCCCACAATCCCGCTAAATCCCCAGCCGCTCCCTCAGCGTCCGCACTCGCTCTCGCGACACGCCCACTTCCGTCCGCTTCTCGTCCTTCAGGCGCACCAGCATGCGTCCCGCGAACCAAGGATGCAGCTCATGCACGAAGTCCAGATTCACGATCGTCGATCGATGCACCCGCACAAACTTCTTCGGATCCAGCTTCTCCTCCAACTGCTGGATAGTGTGGTCCACGGGATAACTCTTGCCGCTGGCGGCGGCCCACGTAAGCTTGTCGGCGGCGAAGAAGTGGGTCACTCGAGCAAGCTCCACGAACTCAACTCGCTCGCCTGTTCGCGAGGCGATGCGGCCCGGATAATCCGGTGAGGCCGGCGCGATTCGGGAGAGCAGATCGCGCAGATCGGGCGCCCGGTCGGCGCCTCCGCGAATGCGCTCAATCTTGTTCAGCGCGCGCTCCAGTTGCGCCAGCTCAATCGGCTTGAGCAGATAATCTACTGAACTCACGGCGAATGCATCCAACGCGTACTGGTCAAAGGCCGTGGTAAAGATCACCAGCGGCTGCGGATCCAGGCGGGCCAGCATCTCGAATCCGTTCAAGCCCGGCATCTGGATATCCAGAAAGAGCAGGTCCGGCTTCGACTCCTGAATTGCGGCAATGGCCTCCACGGGATCGGTGCAGGAGCCGGCCACTTGGACGCGCCCGCCGGCCGCCAGCATCCGCGCCAGCCGTTTCAGCGCCAGCGGCTCGTCGTCAACCAGGAAGGCCCGCATGTCCGTTCACGCCGGTTGGAATGGTAAGCACCACGGCGCTGATTCCGTTGTTCCGTGAAACGGCCAGCGCGGCCGAATCGCCGAACAGCGTGGCCAGCCGATGCTGCAGATTGTCGATACCGTGTCCAGCGGGCGCCTGGGCCAAGTCGAAGCCCGGTCCGTTGTCCTCTACTCGAATGCGCACGGATCCGTCGCAGCGCTCGCCCAAAACGCGAATGCGGCCGCCCACGCGGCTGGGCGAAACCACGAACTTGACGCTATTTTCCACCAGCGTCTGGATCGCCAGCGGCGGCACGGAGGCGCCGCTCAAATCGTTCGGTACGTCAATCTCGTACTCCAGCCGCGGCCCGAAGCGCGCCTTTTCGATGTCCAGGTAATCGCCCACGATCTTCAATTCGCGCTCGAGTGGCACCAGGCCTGCCCGCGCCGAGTCCAGCGAGAAACGCAGCAGCGCGGCCATCTGCTCCACCAGCCGCTCGGCGCGCTTAGGGTCCTCTGGTATCAGCGATGAGATTGAGTTCAGCGTATTGAACAGAAAATGCGGATGGACCCGCGATTCCAGCGATGCCAGCCGCGCCTCGGTGGCGATCTTTAGCGCCCGCTCGCGGTCCAGCTCGCGAGTCCTTAGCGCCAGCGTGGCTTCGTCCAGCCGGTAGCGCATGGATTCAAAAATGCCAACCAGCGTGCCCGCCGCCAGCGTAAGAATAATACAAATACGAAGGTTGACTGCGTAGAAGCGCCAGAACTCGCCGCTGCCGATCCATCCCAGACCCAGGAAGATCAGGCAGGCGATCAGCGAACCCGCCAGGGCCACCGCGAGCAGCGAAAGCACTCGTAACCCCCACCTCCGCGGCGCCGTCCGGCAGCCGCCCCAATTCCACACCCGCGGGACCACCAAGTGGCCCAGCGTGCCGATGACTTGTCCATACACCAGCGACATTCCGAGCGAGGTTCCCAGTCGATACCAGGGAGTGCCCACGGACCACATCCACAAAGGCGGCACCACCGCCGCCGCCGTATTGGCCAGTGCGATGCGAGCCAGTCTCCATCGCACTGATCCCGTCATGGTCTGCCTCAAGCCTTCATTCTAGACGCCGTCAGTTGCCGGTGTGACAGCCGAGGCAGCCTGCCTGCGCGGCCGGAAGCGACTTGGTCTCCATCCACAAGTTTGCCGATTTCTCATAGGCGGTCCCTTTGAGCGAGCTCTGGATCTGCTCGAAGAAGCCGCGGGCCTTCTCCTGGTCGCCCAGCCGGCTGTAACCGTCGGCCAAGCCGATCAGCAGCTCGCCCCGGGGATGTGACGGCATCTGGTCGATATGCGGGCCCTGGATTTGGTAAGCCTTTTCGTAATCGGTGATGGCCTTCTCAATCAGCGCCTTGGCCATCTCCGGAGGCACGAATCGCGATCCGGTGAAAAGCACGGCGCCGCGGGGGATGCGCACGCCGATGTCTTCCGGCGCCAGCGCCACCGCGTCGTCCAGTTCCTTGAGGCCGCGCTGGTACAGTTCCATGCCCTTCTGCTGGTCGCCGCCTTGGAACGCTTTGCCGGCCTGGACATACAGGCCCGCCCCGTGCCACACCATGGCTTCCGCGTTCTTGGGGTTCTGGGCGAGCTCGTCCTCGCACATTTTCATGCCTTTCGCGAGAGCGGTGTTGTTCCCGGCGAAGCCCGAGAAAAAGTAGTTACGAACCTTCAGATCGAAGCGTTCGGTCTGGGCGGAGAGCGCGATAGCGCCTGCCAGCAGCAGCGGAAAGAGTTTGATTTGCATGGAGTTCCTTTCGGCTTCCAGATTAAGCCGGGAACTCTGCTTTCTAGCGGGATTACGGATGAACCGTCGAATGGCCCGATGAACCGGCCGTCTGCGCGGACCGCCGGTTAGTTCGGTAGTGCGGAAAAGGGTCTGGGCTGGGGCGCGGGTCTCCGGGGCGGCCGCCCCAGATACCTCACCGGAGCGCGAGGCACGGGTTGAGGGCGATGCCGTGCCTTGCGGCTCTCCCGCTGTAGTCCAGAGAGATAGCGGTATAACATCCGCCAATACAACGAAGTCACTGGCATCGAATCATGTTCCAACGCAGATCACCGATAGTGTGACGCCGCAGGGAGCAGGTCATTTCTACAAAATCGCGAAAAAATTACCAGGCCCTTTTCACGGCGTGGCGATCCGGGGTGCCTGCTGGTCGGCGCCCCCTTGATGCAGAATCACGGCCCGTGCCTGCCCCCCGGCCTCCGCGATGAATTCAAGCTCTGCGTCTACCACCTTGAGAAAGAATAGGTTATTGCCTTCGGGGAACATCGGAAACTTGGGCTGGCCCGTGAGTTGGATCATCAGTTGGTCCCCCTCCCGCGTCACCGCCAGGACGATCCCCGGCTGTAATTGGTACTTGCCTGGATACCGATCTAGCAGCTTGGGATCGATCTTGACCTCCACTTTCGGCGCGGGAATCGGGATCTTTTCGCCGAACAGCATCCCCGCCAGCGCCTTGGCTATCTGGCCGGAGGCGGCCGAACTGGTATTGCCGAGTGCGATCACCGTCACCCTGTCATCGGGAAACCGCGCGATATACGTGGCAAACCCGTTGATGCCGCCGCCGTGGCTGATCTGGCGGTGGTGGAACTGTTGGTCCACCCCCCACCCGTAGCCGTATTCGTGGATGTGCGCCGTGAACATTCTCTTCCAGGATTCGGGCGTCAGCAGCTTGCCCGCGTAGATCGCCTGGTCCCAGATCAACAAATCGTCCACGGTTGAGTACAACGACCCGGCGGCGTACGGCAGGCTCATCGCAAGATAAGGAGAATTCCGCCAGCCCTTGGGGCTGACGTCATACCCCGTCGCGCGGTGCGGCACGATATCAGAGGCCATGTCGTAGCCGCTGTCGCGCATGCCCAGCGGCTCGAAAATGTGAGCGCGGACGTAATCGGCGTACTTCTCGCCCGAGGCCTTCTCCACCACGTAGCCCAATAGGATGTATCCGGTATTGTCGTAGCTCCATTTCACGCCTGGCTCGAACTCCAGCGGCTTGTCCTGCGTGAGCTGGATGATCTCTTCCGGCGTGCGGTCATCGCGCGATTGCTTCGCGAAAAATCCTGGCATGCTGGTATAGCTGGGGATGCCCGAGCTGTGCGTCAGCAGGTGATGGATGGTCACCTTCGCCCAGCTCGACGGCGACCCCTCATAATATTTCGAAATGGGATCGTCCACTTTCAGCTTGCCCTGCTCGGCGAGCTGAAGAATTGCCGTCGCGGTGAACTGTTTGGTGATGGAGCCGAGGCGGAACTTCGTATCCGGCCCATTGGGGATGTTCCACTCGCGGTTCGCCAGCAGATAGCCTTTGCGAAACAACGGCTTTCCATCTTTCGCCGCCAGCACGCTGCCGCTGAACTTGTTCTGCTGCACTAGCGCGCCGATGTAGGCATCGGCTTGCGCTGCGAAATCTTCGGAGCGGGCTGACGTACCCAGGACCAACGCAATCAGGGCGATACGCGATAGAAGCATAGCCCATTTTACTGGTACCAGGACTAGTCTGGAACGAGCCGGTACTTTTGCTCCCTGCCCTCCAACGCCCCCCGCCCATACGCTCTATGCAGAGGATCCCAGTGAACACCCGCCTCATCCTTCGATTCGCCGCATTGCTTGCGATGAGCGTGCCGGGCGCATTTGCGGCCCAATTTACAAGTCTCTTCGATGTCTGTCTTAACGCGAACTGCTCCAGCTATGGCGCGAGTTATACCGGCTCGAACCCAGGCGCCGGGGTTGCGGATGTGCGGGGCGTCGTACAGGATGGCGGGATGGATGCCTTCGATTTCTTCGGTTTTGTGAACAACCTGGGTCCGCTGACGCTCACCCGCCGCGTGGACGCACTGCCGGGCCTGAACACTTATCGCTTCCTGGACACGTACACCAACCCCACCGGTTCCACCGTCTCGCAAACGATCTTGTTCGAAGGCAACCTGGCACACAACGGAAATCACACTCTCTTGCTGCAAAATCCGTTCGTCACCGTGGATAAGGACAACACGAATCGGATTCCCACGGTGGCGATGGTGAACGGCAACGATGAGTGGGCCAAGAACAACATGAGCGTGTCTTACAACGGGCGCGAGTACATCCTGGCCATCCACTTGTCGCTGGATCCGGGACAGTCGGTCAATATCTTGAACTTCGCGTTCCTCGCATTCGACACTGGAACGGTGCGCAATGTCGCCGGGGATTCCGCGCTGGCTCTGAGCGTAGGTCAAGGCTTGGTGGGCGCCACCAACTACAGCGGTTTGTCGCAGCAGGATATCGGCAAGATTGTGAACTTCACACCCGAGCCCGCGACGGCGGGTCTGGTAGCGTTCGGAGCGGGCCTGGCAGTCTTCATTCAGAAACGACGCCGCGTCCGATAGCCCGTCACAGGGTGATCCACAATCTCTTTTTCCATTCGCTGTAACAACTTAACGCACCCCACCCGAAATTTCTTGGGCCCATTTCTTGACAGCGCTCGATAAAATGGAATTAAGAGTTTGGTAATCCGCTATCGGAACCAGGCCGCCGCGTCGCTCGGAAGCACCTAGGCAACCTCGGGGGACGGCAATTCGATAGAGCGTGG
>JAYTVY010000729.1:0-3416 GCA_043743755.1 Bryobacterales bacterium
AGTTTCAAGACATCAAATTCAAGCCTGGCATCGCCACCAATTCAGCCGGGGAGCAGATGGCGTCGCTGGAGATGATAACCGTGATTAACCTGCCCAGCGTCGACAGTCCGGCAGGGATGAACGTGAACCTGCGCGGCCTCGCGCCGGTCGGCGTTCAAATGCGCGACCTGAAGCTGCAAGACGGGCGCTGGTTCAATCCGGGGCAGCGCGAGATCGTAGTGGGCAAGTCCGTCGCCAAGCGCTATCCCGCGGCGCATCTCAACAGCCGCCTCCGCTTCGGCCGGGGCGAATGGCTAATCGTAGGCGTGATGGACGGCGGACAATCCGCCATCAACAGTGAGATTTTCGGCGATCTCAACCAGATCAGCTCGGACTTCAACCGTCCGGACGGACTCAGCTCCATCCTGGTGCGAGCGGTGGATGCATCCTCGGTGCAGCCGCTGGTTAATTCCGTGAACGACGATCAGCGATTGAATGTGAGCGCGCGGACGGAGCGCGAGTATTACGATATGCAGACGGTTTCCGGAGCGCCGCTGCAGGCGCTGGGCATCCTGGTATCCATCATCATGGCAGTAGGCTCCAGCTTCGCGGCGATGAACACGATGTACGCCGCCGTGGCGCGGCGCTCCCGCGAAATCGGCACGCTGCGCGTGTTGGGCTTCTCTCGCGGGAGCATTCTGTTCAGCTTTTTTATCGAATCGCTGCTATTAAGCCTCGCGGGAGGACTCCTGGGCTGCCTGCTGGCGCTGCCGCTGGATGGAATTACCACGGGCGTGGGTAATTTCATTACCTTCAGTGAGACTGCTTTCAACTTCAAGATCAGTCCGATGGTCATGCTTGACGGCATCATCTTCGCGCTGGTGATGGGTGCGGTTGGCGGCGTCTTCCCCGCGCGCATGGCGGCGAAAAAAGAGATCCTGGTCGCGCTGCGCGAGACTTAAACGGAATCATACATGGACGCCGATTTAAAAAATCTTCGCATTGACCGCTCCAAACGCCGCTCCGACGAACCATCCCCGTGGGCGGTGCGGTGGATCGTGGCGGGTGTGACTTTACTGGCGCTGCTGGGGCTGGCCAATTTCCTGTACGGCCGCCTGAATGCCGCCACCGAAGTGGACGTGATCCGTGTGCACGCCATCAACACCGGAGGCGGGGGCAGTGAGAACAACGTGATTCTGAATGCCACCGGCTACATCATCGCCGCGCACAAGATCGAGCTGGCTTCCAAGGTGCAGGGCAAGGTTTCGTGGATCGGCGTCGAGAAGGGCAACAAAGTGAGGCAGGGGCAGGTACTGGTTCGCCTGGAAGACGACGAGTATCGCGCGCGCGTGATGGAGGCTCACGGAAATCTGCAGACGCTGAAGGCCCGCCTCGCCGAAGCCGAGCACGGATCGCGGCCGGAGGAGATCTCCAAAGGCAAAGCCGACGTGCAGCAGGCCCGCGCCGATCTGGAAACCGCGCGGGTGAGCCTCAACCGCACCAGGGATCTGGTGGCGCAGGGAGTCTTCGCGAAGCAGCAGCTGGACGATGCGCAGGGCCGCTATGATTCGGCGGCCGCGCGCGTGGCCTCGCTCGAGCGCGCTTCCGATCTGATCAATCTGGGACCGCGCCGCGAGCAGATCGACGCCCTGCGGGCGCAGGTCCAGCAAGCCGAGGGTACCCTGGCCTGGGCAAACGTGCAACTTGAGAACACCGTCATCAAGGCTCCCATCGCGGGCACCATCCTGGAGCGCAACGTGGAGCGGGGCGAATTTGTCACTACCGGATTCGTGGGCGACAAGGGCGCCAAGGGCTACGTGGTGTCCATGGCCAACTTGAATGAGCTTCAAGTGGAGCTGGACATCAATCAAAACGATTTCGCCAAGCTCACCCCAACGCAGCCCGGAATCGTAACCACCGACGCGTATCCGGACCGCAAATACCAGGGCGTCATCGAAGAGGTTTCGCCGGAGGCCAACCGCCAGAAGGCTACCGTTCAGGTGAAGGTGAAGGTGATGAGTCCGGATGAATATCTCCGCCCCGAGATGAACGCCAGTGTGGCATTCTTTTCGCCGCAGACGAGCACGCCGCAACACGCCGAGCCGGCGAAGCCCGTGGTGGTGGTGCCGGCCGGCGCGGTTCACGATAACAGCGTTTTTGTGCTGACCGACGGGCGCGCCGTGAAGAAGACGGTGAAGGTGGGCGGGACCACTTCCCAGGGCGTAAGGATTGAAAGCGGACTCATCGGCGGCGAAGACCTGATCTCCAATCCGCCGCCGGATTTGAAAGACGGACAGAAGGTCCGAGCGAAACGAGGCTAATCAGAGCATGGCTGAAAGCATAATTGAAACCCGCGATCTCACCAAGGAATTCGTGCGCGACGAGTTTCACGTGGTGGCGCTGAAGGATTGCAACCTGTCCGTGGACCAGGGGGAATTCGTGGCCCTGATGGGGCCCTCCGGTTCGGGCAAGTCGACGCTGCTGCACCTGATCGCGGCCATGGACCGCGCCACGGACGGAGAGATCCTGGTGCTGGGCGAGAATCTGCGCGCGCTTAGCGACCGGCAGATCGCGCACTGGCGCAATGAGCATATCGGATTCGTGTTCCAATCCTTCAATCTGATCCCGGTGTTGAGCGCGGTGGAGAATGTGGAGCTGCCGCTGAAGCTCACCAATCTCAAAAAGAAGGACCGGGTGAGTCACGCCGAGACGGCGCTGAAACTGGTGGGTCTGGGCGACCGGATGAATCACCTGCCGCGCCAGCTCTCGGGCGGCCAAGAACAGCGGGTTGCTATCGCGCGCGCGATTGTGACGGACCCGCAGCTGATCCTGGCGGATGAGCCCACGGGTAATCTGGACGCAGCGTCGGCGCATGAGGTGCTGACTTTGTTGTCGAGGCTGAATAAGGAATACGGGAAAACAGTGGTGATGGTAACGCACGATCCTCACGCGGCGCGATCGGCGACGAAGATCCGTTATTTGGAGAAGGGGCTGCTGCTTCCCGAGGGGCAGGCGCCGGAGGATTGGGTTCCACCGGCGAGCGCGGCGGCACGGCCGTAGCCATCCGGTACGCTTGCTTACGCGCGCGGGGGCGGGGGCGAGCGGGGGCCGAGGGAAATTGTAACGGGAATGCCTGTGGCGATCAGTACGCGCTTACGCGCGCGGCTCTGCGGGGGCCGAGCGGAGGGCCGAAGGGAATTGTAACGGGGCGAGGCGTTGTCTGGGACGCCTGTGGCGATCAGTACGCTTGCTTACGCGCGCGGGTCCGGGGGGCGAGCGGGGGCGGAAGGAAATTGTAACGGGGCGAGGCGTTGTTTGGAATGCCTGTGGTGATCGGTACGCTTGCTTACGGGTCCGTGAAATAATCGACCCAGCCGGATCTGATGATCGTCACAGATGGAAAAAGGAACGGAAGGATCGCGGTCGACTCGTTTTTC
>JAYTVY010000730.1:0-10933 GCA_043743755.1 Bryobacterales bacterium
GATCGTACGAGTTGTGATGGCAAACCGTGGTAACGCCGGAGAGCAGATTTTTCAGGCCGCCCCACAGCAAGCGCAGGTGTTTGGGGACGCGCAGATGATCGGAAACCGGGGGCTCGGCGGGTTTGTAAATATCCTCGGCCCACTGAGTGGCGTTTGGATAAGGGCCTTTGCCAAGCCGAGGGAACAGGTTGAACTCGAGGTGATCGTGCGCGTTAATCAGTCCGGGGAGAATGCGATAGCCGGCCAGATCGAGATTCACAACTTTTTCCAGTGTGCGATGAAGATTGCCGGCTGGAGGCACGCCGCCTCAAACTCGCGCAGTTTGCCGGCGCCGGCGAACACTTCGCGCTCGGGATCACCGAAGCAAGGCTCGCTTAGTTGGAGCAGTTTCAAGCCGGCAGTATGCAGATCGGAGAGTGCATAGCGATCTTGTGCGATTTCAAAAACATCGGAACCACTCCGAAAAGTGCGCTTCCAACCGGCGCGAAGGGCGTCGGGGTGAAAGTCGGTGACGAAAACGGATCCGCCCGGGCGGGTCACGCGCGCCAGCTCGGCCAGCGCGGAATCGATGGGCGCCATGTAAGCCAGCGACAAAGTACAAAGCACCACGCCGGCGCGGGCGCTGGCGAACGGAAGATGCAAACCTCCAGCCAGCACCATTCTGCCCCCGAGACCGGTCTTTCCCGAGGCGACCCGCAGCATCTGAACCGAAGGGTCGGCGCCGGCCGCGTTCGCTCCACGCGCGAGCGCCCAGGTTAACCAGCGGCCCGTGCCGCATCCGATGTCGAGGAGCAGCTGGCCTCGAACTTCGGGCAGCATCGGCTCCAGATGCCGCGACTCCAGCGCGACAATGGGGCTGGCGGATGCGTCGAATGACGGCGCCCAGCGCCGATATGCTTCCGGCGCCGGCAGCACACGGGTCATAGGCTCTCGATCCGTGGCTCACGCAGCCGCAGCCGCTTTTGCACCCAGCGCAACTCCACCGGATTGTCAAAAACTTCGAAGGCGTAGCGCCAGCTCCCCAGCCCCTTCAGCAGCCAGCGGCCCCAGCGCGGCAGACGCCAATCCTGCACCGTGGGCCAGCGCGCATTCATGACGGTTTCAAAGCCCCGGATCTTTTGGCGGAGCTCTTTCGGCAGCCAGCGCAGCTCGGGGTCCTTGCGGCGCGCGAAATTGAACCAGCGCTCGGTGGCCCACTCATCGGGCGTGGTGGGAAATTCGAAATTATCCAGACGCCCGTACATTTCGCCGCTGCGCTGCGGCACCGGGACGTAGGTCTGCACCACGATCTCGATCTCCGGATTAATGATCTTGACTCGCTTCGCGAAATCGACGGTCTCGTTGAAATCCGTTTCCGAATCGGCGGGGTCGCCAAAAATCAGAGAGTATTCGGGCACGATGCCGAACTGGCGAATACGGGCCGCGAGTTCCAGGGCTTGCTCAGCCGATAATTCTTTCTTCATCTCTTTCAGCTTGCGGTTAGAGCCCGATTCGACGCCGAAGAAGATCATCACGCAGCCGGCTTCGCGAAGCTTACGAAATGTGTCGTCTGAGAATCGCATCACGGCATCCACGCGGCCTTCGCACCACCAGTTCATGCGGAGCGGCTTCATGCGCTCAGCGAGTTCCCGGGTGTGGTCCTCGCGCAGGAAGAAATTGTTGTCGTAGAACTGCACGGCATTGACCCCGTAGTCGCGCTGGAGACCCGCCAGCACGGAAACGGTACGCTGGGGCGATTCCATCTTTTCGCGTGAGCCGGAAAAGCCGACCACCCCGCAGAAGTTGCACTGATACGGACACCCGATGCTGGATTGGTACACGGTAGTCCGGGATCCGAGAAACGTGGGACGCAGGTAGCGGTCGGCATCCAGGCGCTGATACGGCATCACGGGAAAATCGCCGGGGGAGCGGAGCAAGCGCTCCTCATTGTGCACCGGCAACTGGAAGGCGTCGCGATAAGAGAGCCCGCGAATGCCGCTGAAATTGCGGCCGCCGGCATCCAGCGCCGCCAGCAACTCAACGAAAGTGTCCTCGCCCTGGCCGCGCACCACGAAGTCGACGTACTTCGCGTTGAGGCAGGTGTTCGCATACAGCGAGGGAAAATAGCCGCCCCAAACCACAGGCGTCTTGGGATACGCTTCCTTGAACCAGCGGCACACGGGCACGGCCGCGACCACCTGAGGACCCGGCATCACGGTGACGGCCAGCAGCCGTGCCGGATTTTCGCGCATGGCGCGATCAATGGACACGCGCGGATCGTCGTCGAGGTTGCCGTCGACGATGGCATAATCTTCCAGGCCTTCGATCATCGCGGCCAGCGCGAGAATGGAGAGCGGATAACGCTGGTTGCCGCGGCGTGTAGCGCGAGGATTGAAAAAGATAATCATCCCTCGAGCGTCCCTTCGAGGATCCAGAAGCGCGACGGCGGCCGGGTGCGCTGGAAGCGCGCTTTCCAGGGGCGGAGATGCCAGCGGAATCCGTACCAGGGCTTGTGAATCCGCCATGCGATTCCCAGTTCGCGGGCGAGCGCGGCGATAGTCGCCAGGTCCAGGTATTCGATGCTGGCGATGTGGTCGGATTCAGTCCCGTACTGTGCCAAAAACTGTTGGTGGCGCTCGTGGCGCATCCGCTCGCCATGTTCCCGCTGCCGGTAGACCGGAGAATCGAGGACGATCACGCGCCCGCCCGGCCGCAGGCAGCGCCTGGCTTCGGCAAACGTCTTCCGGTAGTTGGAGGAATAATGCAGAGACGCATTATAGAGCACGGCATCGAACTGGCCGCCGGGCAAGGGCAAGCGATCAAACTCCGCATCCAGGCAAGCAAAGGGCCGGCCGAGGCGCTGGAAATAATGGCGCGCCGCGCCGAGACCCTCACGCGGATCGGTCAGGATATCCACCGCCACCGGATGATGCCCGCGCAGCGCGAGCCGGTAGGACATCCAGCCCGTGCCTGCACCGAGGTCCAGCAGATGCAGCGGACGATTCAGCTCACGCTCGAGGCGCGGCAGGATGCGTTGTTCGAAATAGCGCCAGGTGCGGCCCCGCATTTTCCATTGTGAGTCCAGCCGGCCCGTGAGATCGCGATAGGGCAGCGCGAGGTACCAGGCAGGCTCGTCCGAGCCGCGACCCTCCGCGCGCCGGATGCGCAAGTAATCTTCGAGGAATCGCTGCCGCTGGACCGCCAGCATCAAGCCTCCACTTCGTCAAAGGCGTCGCGCAGTTGCCTCCGCGCGTCGCCGGCTTCGACGGTCAGGCCCGCCACTTCGCTTTTCAAGAGCAGGTCGGCAAGCTGATAAAAGCGGCGCGAGTGCCGGCCCTGGATGCTGGTGTCGCGGTCAGTGGAGGCGGCCCACTCACCGAGCCGGACCAGTCTGGGCGCCACTTCGCCGTAGTAGGGCGTGCCCTTGATCGGGTAAGAGACCGTGGTGAGAAAGACGTCAGGGCGGCACGTCTTTACGTGCTCGACGGTGGCTTCAATGTCGGCAAGATCCTCGCCTTCGTAGCCCCACATCAGGAACATGCCGGTTTCGATGCCGCGATCGCGAAGCAAGCGGACGGCTTCGCGCACCTGTTCCACTCGCACGCCGCGCTGCATGGCGTCGAGAATCTTCTGCGATCCGCTTTCCGAACCGATCCAAACGCGAAAACATCCGAGCGAAGCGAGCGCCGCCGCGGTCTGAGGATTCATGCGATCGGCGCGCGTAATGCACTCGAATGGAATACGCAGGCCGCGCCGCTGCATCTCGGTGGTGTATTCGGCGATCCAACCGGGATGAATGGTGAAGACGTCATCGGCCATCCACAACATTTCGGGCTGGTAGCGTTCGGCGATCCAGGCCACTTCCTCGGCGACGCCGGCGGGCGAGCGGCGGCGGTGCGTCTTGCCGTAGGTGGAATGGCTGCACCAGCGGCAATGGTAGGGACAGCCACGCGCGGTGATCACGGAAATGGAGCCGCGGCCGTGCCGCTGACGCCATGCGGCGAGATAGCGGGGGATGTCGACGCGTTCGCGATCCGGCCAGGGTTGCCGGTCGAGATCGGGAATCAGCGGGGGCGGCGGAGTGCGCGCCACCGATCCGTCTTCGGCGCGATATTGAATGCCTGGCGCCGCGGCAATGTCGTGGCCCGACGCGAACGCGCGCAACAGCGCCTCCAGCGAGATTTCGCCCTCGCCGGTGACAATTGCGTCCGCGCCTGCACTGAGGTATTCGTCCGGATAATTCGGCGGCTCGGGCCCGCCCAGCACCACACGAGCGCCGCACGACCGCGCGGCCTGCACGATGGCCAGCACATTCTTGCGCGTCATCAGGTTGGCGTAGACGCCCACCACGGGCGGGCGCTCGGCTTCGAGCAGCCGGAACAGCTCCTCGCGCGATCCGAAAGTGGAATCGTAGATCTCAACGTCAAGACCGCGCGCGCGCAAATGCGACGAGAGATACAGCAATCCCAGAGGAGCGTAGGGCTTCATCACCTCGCGCTCTTTCGGATCTTCGGCCAGAAAATAGCCGTGGGTCAGCAGGAGATCCATAGCAGCGAGGGCTTCGCCGAGTCCCTTTCGAGTTCATGGACGCGGTCCCAGCGCGGCGCGCCGCCGCGTACCTCTTCGTGCAGCGCGGCGGCCAGCTCACGATAAAAGTCGGTGGAATATGCGCCGCGGAACATCATGGAGAGATCGTCGCTATCGGACCAGTTTTCCTTTTCGCCGAGTTCGGCGGCAACGCGGTCGTAGAACTTTGTTCCAGGCAGAGGATACGCAACGGAGACGCCGATATCGTCGGGCGCGGTCTCGCGCACCATGCGAATGGTGGATTCGATATCCGGCCAGGTTTCGCCGGGATAGCCGAACTGCAGGAAAAAGCAGGCGCGGATGCCATGGCTGCGGAGGTTTTCCCGGGCTTTGTAGATATGCTCGACACGCGTGCCTTTGTCCATGGCATCGAGGATTTTCTGCGAACCGGACTCGGCGCCCATCCAGACTTCCTGGCAGCCGGCGCGGGCCAGCGCATCGACGGTATCGCGAGTCATCAGATCGCAGCGCGACTGCATCTTGAAGGGCAGCGCGGCTCCAATTCGTTCCACAACTTCCGAGAAAGCGCGCGTCCACTGCGGTGAAAGCGCGAAGATGTCGTCTGAAAACCAAAGATGTCCGGGGGCGAACTCGTTTTTCAATCGCAACATTTCCCGAGCGACCCGTTCCGGCGAACGGAAATGATAATTCGATCCGAAGACCGGCTTGGCGCACCAGTTGCAGCGATAGGGACAGCCTCGGCTGGAAACCAGATTCAGCGAAAAGTATCCGTGAGCCTGCTGCCATGCCGCGCGATATTGCTCGATGTCCACCAGGTCCCAGGCCGCGTCGGGGAGCGAGTCGAGATCGGCAATCGGAGTCCGCCGCTCCACCAGTCGCGGGAGGGGAGGCCCTTCGCCGCGCACGATTTGCCGCGCGGCCTCCTCCAGCGCGGGCTCTACTTCGCCGATGAGAACCATCTCGAAGCCCGCCTCGAGGTACGCCGCCGAGCGGTCAGTGGAATCGGATCCGTTCACCACCGCGGGAATGCCGGCTTCGCGCGCGATGGCGCACATCCGGAAAGCAGTCTCGCGGTTACGGGTGAGGCACATCTTGGTCAGGAAATTGAAATTGTCTTCCACCACGGCGACCATGCGAGGGCGGCTGGCGGCCAGCGCTTCGTGGAATTCCACTTCCGCCGAGCGGGTGAGCGTCACATCGAACAGCGCCACGGAGTAGCCGCGGGCCCGCAACTGGGCGGCGGCAATGAGAGTCTGAAGCGGTGGATAAGGCTGCATCTTCCGCAGCTGCTTGCGGTCCGAGTAAAGGTGATTCGAATGCGTCAGCAGGATATCGGCCATTGCGGGCTTTATCCTCTCAACACGTCACCGGCTCCGACGAAAGGGGCGCGGCGTCCACTTTCGGGGTGGGCGGCGAAACCACTTTGTTCACCAGATCCTTCACCCAGAGCTCCACCGGGAATCTGTAGAAGCCATGGTCCAGCCGCCAGCGTGCGGGAGCCCCGATGGATCCATGCACCATGCGATTCAGCCAGCTGCGATTCCAGTTGCCGAGAGTGCCACGGCTGAACGCCAAGCGGAGGTAGTCGCGCATGATCTGCAGTTCCAAATGCTTCCTGCCCTTCAGCCAGGGCAGTACGGTGTAGCGCGGGAAAAAATCGGTCCAGCCTTCCAGCGTCTTGGGCGTGTCGATGCCCAGCTCGAAGGCGCGCTCCATCACCGGAGCGCCTGGATAAGGCGTGAAAATATTGGTCCAGAATTCGGCTTTCGGAAATTTACGGCAGATGTCCATGATCAACGCGACGGACTCGCGCCGGTCCTTCTCTTCTTCGCCTGGATAACCGAAGATCATGTTGAACGCGGGTTTGATTCCGGCGGCGGTCAGCTTCTCAGCGGCGTGGTAGATGGTTTCCAGCTTCTGAAAATCCTTGTTCATCAAGTGCATCACGCGCTGCGAGCCGCTGTCCGCGCCTTGTTGGACTTGCGACAGGCCGGAACGCTTGAGCAGCTTCAACTCATCCACTGAAAAGCGCGTTACCAGGTTGGTGGATGCCTGAATGCTCCATTCGAACTTCGCCCCGCGGCGAATAATCTCTTCGGCCACGTGCAGCGCGCGAGCGCGATCCACCAGATAGTTGTCGTCGATGATCCAGACCAGTTCCAGCCGGTAGCGGGTCACCAGATCCGTCAACTCCTCGCCCACTTGTTCCGGAGGGAGCGCATTCCACTTGCGGCCGTAGACGCCGGCGTTGGTGCAGTAGGAGCAATTGTAAGGACAGGCGAGACTGGAGACGTAATTCGCCCAGCGCTTGCCGCACACGCGCTCGTACGCATCGAAGTCGGCGAGATGGTACGCCTTCGGAGGCATCTCGGTAAGAGGCTTGAGCGCACGCGGCGCGTTGAATACCAGACGTCCGTCTTCCTTGTATCCGACGCCTTCGATTCCGGCATAGGATTCACCCGCTTGAATGCGCTGCACGATTTCGAGCAACGCGTCCTCGCCTTGTCCCTTCACAACTACATCGACGTACGGCGCTGCCAGCGTCTGATCCGGCAGCAGGGACGGATGCCATCCGCCGAGCACCACCGGCATATCGGGATAGAGGCGCTTGGTTTCGCGGGCGATTTCGACGGTCTCGCGAATCATGGGCCCGGTGACCAGTGAGACGCAGAGACACAGCGCATCCTTCAACTCTTCAATCACGCGCTTCTTGAAATTGGGAGTGATGGTGGAATCGACGATACGCACTTGATATCCAGCGCGCAATAACGGCGTCGCCACCGCGAGAATCGCAAGCGGCGCGGTGGCTTCCTGACTGGCGAATGCCGGGAAGAAAAAGACTACTTTCTTTGAGCTTGATGCCACGCTTCCATCCCCTCACGGATCCAATCAGGACTTAAGTTTATCCCATTGATGCGCGTGATAGAATGCCGGTTACACGCGCTTGGAGCAGACGTTCTATCCCCTCGGCTTCCCTCTGTTGCTCTCCACCAACTCGGACGCGGTAATGGAAATCGCTCGCAGTGAATGGAATCGGTGGGTTCCCATCTTTAACGACGCACCGGTAAAGTTGCACATCGAAGTATCGAACGCGGCGAGAGAAATTTCACGCACAGTAATATTACACGCTCATCGCCATTTGTTTGCCCTCGCGGCGGACTATGAGAACGTTTTCACCTTCGATACGCAATCCCGATCGGGTGCTGGGTGGGTGACTCGCGGCGCCATTGAGGATGAGGCGTGGTTCCGGTATCACTTTCTGGATGCCGTGGTCTATCAAGCAATCGCGCTGCTTTGCTTCACTCCAATTCACGGAGCTTGCGTAGCGCGGAACGGCCGGGGAGCGCTGTTGTGCGGCGATTCCCAGGCCGGAAAGAGCTCGCTCGCGTATGCTTGCGCGCGCCGGGGCTGGACCTATGTCACAGATGACGCCAGTTGGCTGATCCGGCGTCGTGCGGCGGAGCGCTTAGTGGTGGGCAACGCTCACCAGATGAGACTGCGTCCGGATGCGGCGAGGATATTTCCGGAGCTCGGGGATCGGACGCCGGTGTTGCGCGGGAACGGGAAGCTGACGCTGGAAATTTGGACCGAGTCGCTTCCGTCGGTGCGGACGGCGGTGAGCGTCGCGGTTGAGCGGATGGTATTCCTGCGGCGCGTCGCGGAGGGCGCGGCGGTATTGACGCCGTTCGACAAGCGGGAGGCGAGAGACTGGGCCGAGCGCGTATTTTATGGGTGGGATCCGGAGGTGGCGGCGGAGCAGAGCAGGAATCTGGAACAGTTGTTGGAGGGTGTGACGGTTGAAGGGCTGGAGTATTCGGACTTGGAAGGGGCAGTGGATGTACTCGAGAAGGCCGATTGCTAATCGGCCTGCATGCTACTAACCTGCCCCACAAGAAGCGGCCGCATTTTGCGGGCGAACTCGGATTCCGAGAAACGCATCGCGGCGGATTGGAGACGCGCGGGATCGATTCCGGCTTCGATGGATTCGAAGCGGGCGATCGCCGCGGCCAAACCGTCCTCCGTCCGAGGCGTGTAGAAGACGCCGCCGTCCTCCGGGACGCTTTCGAGCGCGCCGCCGCGGCCCAGCGCGATCACCGGTTTTCCGCTGGCCAGCGCTTCCACGGGTGTGATGCCGAAATCCTCCTCGCCGGGCATCACAAAGGCGCGGCAGCCCGCGTAGAGTTCGCGTAAGTCGGAGTCAGGTACGCGCCCGCAAAATTCGATGTTGGGTCCGGCGAGTTTCTTCAAGTGTTTGAACTCGGGCCCCTGGCCGGCGATTCGCAGCTTGCGGCCGGTGCGGGCGAACTCGCGGACGGCATAATCGATGCGTTTGTATGCCACCAGCTCAGAAACGATCAGGAAATAATCCTGGGCCGGTTTGTGAAAGAAAGTCTCGACGGCCACGGGTGGATGAATCACTTCCGATTCGCGGCGCCAGGTTCTCCAGATGCGGCGGCGGACATTTTCGCTGTTGGCGGCGAACTGGTCGACGCGGGCGGCGGATGCGTAATCCCACACGCGCAGCCAAGAGGCCAGCGGAGCCATTGCGGCGCGCTTGAGACGCGATGAAGTCCATTCGTGCAGATAATCGGGGTAAAGATCCCAGAGGTAGCGCATGGGCGAGTGGCAGTAGCACACGTGGCGCGCATTCGAAGACACCAGGACGCCCTTGGCCGGGCCGGATTCGCTGCTGACCACCAGATCATAACCGCGCAGGTCAAAACTCTCAAGCGCCAGCGGCATCACCGGGAGCAGCGAGCGGTAATGCCGGCGGAGAGGGTTAAGAAATGACGAGTGCACATTGCGCGACCGGAGGAAGGGCGAAACACGGGCCGGGTCATAGAACAGCGTGAACACGTCGGCCTCGGGGAGGAGCCGGCAGAGCGCTTCCAGCACCTTCTCCCCGCCCCGCATGTTCAACAGCCAGTAATGGACGATGGCGGCGCGAATGAATTCAGCATAGCGGAGTGATGTGCTACCTTGTCTCTCGATAATGGGCCGGTCGGTTCAGTGGCGGATCTTTGCGAATACTTTGACGGTGGCTGGTTTCACGGCATTGGTGAAAGTTTTCGGCGCGGCCAAGATGGTGGTGGCGGCGCGTTATTTTGGCACCTCCGGCACGCTGGACGCTTTTCTCATCGCCTTTCTGATTCCCTCATTCGTGGCTGAAGTCGCGGCTGGATCTCTGGCGCCATCGCTGATTCCAACCCTGGTTGAAATGCGCGAGCGGCGCGGCGATGACGCAGCTCGCCAGTTGTGCGGCAGCGTGATGGCGGGCAGCGCGGTGCTGCTGACGGCTCTGGCGGTGTTGCTGGCCCTCGGGTCGCCGTGGATTCTGCCGCTGTTCGGAGCCGGTTTCGATCCGGCCAAACGCGAAATGACTCGCTGGTTTTTTCTGATGCTGCTCCCGTGGCTGCCAGTAAGCGCGCTGATTGTCACGTGGCGCGGCGCGCTGAATTCGAGCGAGCGATTCGCGGTGCCAGCCGGAGCGTCGGTGATGACTCCGCTGGCCACCATCGTTCTGCTGTGGATAGCCGCGCCGTCGTGGCGCACCGAGGCGCTGGTGGCCGGCGTGCTTGTGGGAGTGTGCGCGGAGGCCGCGATCCTCGCCTGGGCCGTGGGCGTGCACGGCTTCCCGTTGCTGCCGCGCTGGAGCGGCTGGACGCCGGAATTGCGACTGGTCGGCGCGCAGTATCTGCCGATGGTTGCCGGCGCGGTGATTCTCACGGGCTCTCCGCTGGTGGATCAGGCCATGGCCGGAACGCTGGGGCCGGGCAGCGTTTCCGCGCTGACCTACGGGACCAAGCTGGCATCGGTCCTGATTGGCATCGCCGCTCTAGGACTCAGCACGGCGGTGCTTCCGCATCTGTCGCGCATGCTGGCCGGCGGGGATTCCGCCGCAGTCCGGCGCACTGTGCGTACGTGGACCGCGCTGGCGTTGGCGGCCGCTATTCCCCTCGCTTGCGTGCTGGCGTGGTGGTCTGAACCGCTGGTGCGGCTCTTGTATCAGCGGGGAGCATTCACCGCCGAGGCGACGCACGGAGTGGCAGTGATCCAGCGGTTTTCCATGGCGCAACTCGCGCCGGCGGTGCTGCTGGCGCTGGGACTGCGGCTGGCGACGGCGATGAGGGCCAATGCGATGTTGATGCGGGTTGCCTTTGCGGGCCTGCTAGCCAATATTGTGCTGGACGTTGTGTTGATGCGGTATCTCGGGGCGCCGGGAATCGCGCTGGCGGCAGCGGGAGTCTCGGTGCTGTCGCTGGGATATCTGGCGTGGCTGCTGCGGGGCGGTTACCCAAGAATCTCAAGATCTTCAACTCGGGGTAGCGAAAACGTCCCCGCGCCTCCCGCCACGTCGTAGACCTCTAACTCTGAGATTAATCCCTCTCGACCATGCACGATGACG
>JAYTVY010000731.1:0-7666 GCA_043743755.1 Bryobacterales bacterium
GATTATCACGTGACCGACCTCAGCGCCGAGTGGTTCACGTATCTTGCGGCCACCAGCCTGGAACTGGGCGACGTGACCGCGGCCGAGGCCTATAACCTGGAGGCGGGCAAGGTGTTCGCGGGCTTGCCGGGCGCGCCGATGCGCGGGTGGCAGATGCTGAATGCAGCCCGCATCGCGGAAGTGCGAGGAGACGATGCCGCGGCCGAGAGCGGATATCGTTCCGTGAGCGAGTCGCAACTTTACCTGGGGGCGCGAGTGGCCGCGGGCGACCGCCTGGCGCTGCTGCTGGCGCGTTTGAAACGGCCCGGGGAGGCGCGCTCCGAATTTGCGCGAGCGGCGGACCTGGTGGAGAACAAGCGCGCGGGCATGGTGAAGGATGAATACAAAATCACTTACCTTGCCAGCGCGGCGCAGCTTTATCGCGATTACGTCGAGTTTTTGTCATCGCGCAATGAGGCGGGAGAAGCTTTGCGGGTGGCCGAATCAAGCCGCGCGCGTATGCTGGCCGAAAAGCTGGGCCGCGAAGGCGCAGCCCGATCCGGGCCGGACCTGCGCGCCTTCCGGGCTCTGGCGCGCGACACCGGGACCGTCTTCCTGTGCTACTGGACCGCGCCGCGGACATCTTATCTATGGGTGGTTACAGGCGCCAGTCTCCGGCAGTTCCCGCTGCCCGCCGAGAACCAACTGAAGGATCTGGTGGATTCCTACAATGCGGCAATCCGCGACCGCGACCTCGCGGCCACCGGCCATCCGGCCGCCGGTCCTTTGTATGAGGCGCTGATCAAGCCGGCCGAGCCGTATGCCGCCACCGGGTCCAACGTCGTCATCGTGCCGGACGGCCCGCTGCACCGGCTGAATTTCGAGGCGCTTCTGGTTCCCAAGCCGAAGCCCCACTATTGGATTGAAGATGTGACGATTTCGGTTGCGCCTTCCCTGAGCGTGCTCAAAGCCGCTACCGCGGCGCACCGGGGCGAATCTTTGCTTTTGTTCGGCGATCCGGTTAGCGCGGGAGCGCAGTTTCCGCGGCTGATGCACGCGGCCGATGAGATCCAGGCCGTGGAAGCCAGCTTTCCCGCTGCCCGTACAGTTGCCATCACGGGACCCGCCGCGCTGCCCGCCGCCTATGCCCAGGCCAACCCGAAGCAATTCTCTACCATTCACTTCGTTTCCCACGCCGTCGCGAACCAGCAAAGTCCGCTGGATTCGGCGGTGATCCTTTCGCCCGGCGGCGATTCATTCAAACTTTACGCCCGCGACGTGATGAACACGGCTATTGAGGCGGACCTGGTGACGCTGTCGGCTTGCGAGAGCGCCGGGACGCGTACCTATTCCGGCGAAGGTCTGGTGGGCTTCGCCTGGGCATTTCTGCAGGCCGGGGCGCACAATGTGGTGGCGGGATTGTGGGCGCTGGATGACGCATCCACCGCCGTGATCATGAAGCAGATGTATGCCGGGATCCACCAAGGCAAATCGCCAGGGGAGGCGCTGCGGGACGCCAAGCTGGCGATGGTTGGCTCCCAGGATAACTATCGCAAGCCGAACTACTGGGCCCCCTTCGAGCTGTTCACGCGCTGGCTGCCCAAGGCGCGCGCGGCACGCAAGCCGCTTTCCAGGCCTGCTGGGGCCTGATATCCTGGAATTGAAGCGTTTACTTCCCGTTGGAGGATTTTCCATATGCTCGCCACGTCTCGCGCATGGTTCCTGTTTGCCTTTTCTTTCCTGCTGTTCGGCGGTTCCGCGTTCGCCCAGATCTCGGCCATTGAAGGCGATGTGAAGGATGCCGACGGCCAGCCCATGAAGGGCATCGCTATTCTGATTGAACGCAAGGACATGAAAGGGACGTACAAGGGCGCCAAGACCGACAAGAAGGGCCACTATATCTATAACGGTCTTCCGCTCGGCCTCTTTAAGGTCAGCGTGATCATCGATAACCAGGTGCGCGACTCGGTGGACAATGTGAAGACCAGCCTGGGCGATCCCAAGACGGTGGACTTCGACCTTAAGAAGACCGCTCAGCAGGCGCAGGATCTTCAGAAGGCGGTGGAGACCGGCACTTTGACCAAGGAGCAGGAGCGCGGGCTCACTAAAGAACAAAAGGATGCGCTGGAGAAGCGGGCCAAGGAAAGCGCGGCCGCGATGGCGCATAACAAGGCGTTGAACGAATCCTTCAACGCCGGCAAGGAAGCCTATCTGGCGAAGAACTATCCGCTGGCGGTGGAAAGCTTTACCAAGGCCGCCGAGGTGGATCCCAAGCAGCACGTAGTGTGGGGGAACCTGGCGGACGCGTACGTGTCGCTGGGTGGAACCCAGACCGGCGCCGAGCAGCAGGCCAGCTACGAAAAGAGCATGGACGCGTTTCAGAAGGCGATCGAGCTGAATCCCAGCGATGCCGCGTATCACAACAACTATGCACTGGCGCTGGCCAAGTCGAAGAAATATCCGGAAGCGCAGGCCGAGCTGGCCAAAGCGTCGCAGATCGATCCCAGCAGCGCGGCCAAGTACTTCTATAATCTCGGCGCGGTGCTAGTGAATACACTCCACGTCGAAGAAGCCGGCGCCGCGTTTCAGAAGGCGATTGAGGCCGACCCGAATTACGCCGACGCCCAATACCAGTACGGCGTCTATCTAATTTCGAAAGCCACCACGGCCGCGGACGGCAAGATTATCCCACTGCCGGGCACCAGGGAAGCGTTCCAGAAATACCTGGCGCTGGCGCCCACCGGCGTTAACGCGGAGGCATCCAAGGGGATGCTGGCATCACTGGAGGGTTCGGTGTCAACTACGTACCAAAATCCGGACGCCAAGAAGCCCGCGCCCAAAAAGAAGTAACGCAAAATTCTTGATTCCGTAGCCAACCAATCGCGGCGGGTGTACGTCTAGATATACAAAGCAGCTGATCTCCGTGCGGTCCCTTTCCCCAACAAACCAAACCGCACGGAGACGCTTAAACGCTCACGCGGATTGAAGAGGATTAAGCCGCGGTAGCGGCTGCCGCGGGACGGCGCAGGCTGATGCCTAAGGCTTCGTGGTAAGCGAGGTCAAAGGCCGGCGCCATGATGGCGCAGCCCGACGACGGATATAACACTCGAAAAAGACTCTGCAGGCCCAAAGACCCTAGCGACGGGCAGACCGCGGCGATGCTCGCGGCGGAATGGCGGATGCAGCTGGGGCAATCCAATCCTTCCGAAGTGCAGGTGCCGGGTTGCTTGTCCGCAAACAGCAGGTCCATAGGGTATTCCAAGCGGCCTGTCTGGCCAGGTCCAATTATGTAGCGTCTAAGTCCTTTTGGCTACGGTACGGAGGGGGGATTCTATCTACTCTTTTGAGGGGGGTGGCTACCCCCCGTACCACCTCGCTCGTAGGCTCATCACTCGCCCATGGGAGCAGATTCGGTAATATCACCCATGCGGGAGTGATCCCTCCCGGGCAACTCGACGATTGGCGGCGACTTGGCGCGGTCATTGAATTGCTCCGCTTGAGTTTATGACGACGGCTCACGGACGTGAGATTCAGTGCTATGACTACATCAACCATCCCTATGCGCAAGTGCGCGATGCGATAAGTCAGGACGCTCTAACAGTCTTCCAAACGGCCACTCAGGCGGCCGCTTCGCGGTTGGGGTCAATTGCCCCGGAACTGCGGGTGACCGCCGGGGGGATTCGCCTGGGAGCCGACATCAGAATTACAGTCAAGAGCGTTGAAGAGAGGTACTCGGAAGGTTTGGCGGCTCAGGTGACCCACATACAACTGGAATGGGAGGCCGCCACGCTGCCACGACTGTTCCCGCTGATGAAGGCGGAAATATCCGTCTATGCCTTGACTGCCACCGAAACACAACTGGATTTCTCAGGCTGCTACGAACCGCCTCTAGGCGTGCTGGGAAGCGCGGCGAACGCGATCATCGGTCACCGGATCGCTGAAGTTCGGTGCATGGCTTCGTGAGCGCCGTTGCGGAATACTTGCGTCACACCCAACCTTTGGCAGGCGTAACTCGGCAGCCATGACCGCCATTTGAACCGTATTCGCGGAATCCCTCTCAAACACAACGTGCCGTACGCCCGTCTGCCAGGCTTTGACCAGACTATCCGCGCGGTTCGGCACGATTACGACGAATCGTTCGGTTTGTGAGCCGAACGGGACGAAATTCTCGAACCCTTTCCCGTCGATGAGCACCACGCCGCCGACATTCAGATTGGGCTTGTCCACCAACAGAACTCCGTGCGCGCCATCGCGCGCCAACAGAGTCCGAAGAGACTGAGCGTATTCGGAATCGGGAATCGCGAGCTGCACTGTGGTCATGGAGTTCCGTCCTACGTCTCCCAATCGCACTCAGTATCGATTTAAGAGCTGAAGTCCCGCGGCATCCAGGCGTTCCACGGCGACTCCCAGCAGCCGCTTCATGAGGGCGCAGCCGAAGCGGGGATCTTCTTCAGAGGCCTCGCGCAGGAGCCGGCCCTCAAATGCGAGCGCTGAGACAGCGGTGATCCCGCGCGCCTGCAGGTGCTTGGGCTGATCGCCCAGCAAGGCGGACCAGCCCAGACCGGCGCCCGCGTGCAGCGTCTCAATTTCTATGAGACGGGCGGGCCCCGCTATTTCAAGCGCCACCGATCCGGAAAGGATCAGATAGAAGAGACCGGCGGTGTCCTTTTCCTTGAAGATTACTTGCCCCGGCGCGAAATGAGCTTCGAGCGCGAGGCTCGCCAGCTTATGGGAGTAGCGTGGATCCAGGTCTTTCAGCAAGCCGTGATCGGTGAGCGGCGCTATCAGAATGTCATTGATCGTAGTGGTCATGGTGCTGTTCTCCCTTAAGAATGCCGGGTCATACGCTGATTACGGGACAAGGCGACTCCCGGATCAGCGAATACACATGGGTCCGCAAGCGCCCCAGGTGCGCGGCGAGATGCCCACGGCCGGCATCGGCCAACCCGCCGCAGGCCATCAACTTCGCGCTGATGATTCACAAGATCCATACCGGCGAAAACCTGACCACCGACTATACGGTCTATGGTTTCGGCGGCAATAAGATCAACTTCAACGACATCCGCTTCCCAGGCGACGCCCGCAATTGCGCGGAGTGCCACGTGAATGGCTCCGAGCAGCTTCCGCTCAAGGACAATCTGCTGCAGGTCCAGGATCCGCGAGGATTCCTGCCTGTCGTGGGACCAACCACGTCAGCATGCACCGCGTGCCATACCGACAAGAGTGTCGCATCGCACGCGCTGACTAACAGCAACCAGTTGGGAGAAGCTTGCGCCGTTTGCCATGGACCTGACGACGATTTCGCCGTCAGCAAGGTGCATGCGCGCTGATAACGGTTTGACCGGTTTCCGCGGCGTGTCCGGTCTGCGAGTAGTCTTGTCTCTATTGGCCGTGAGTGGTATTACGGCTCTGGCTCAAGACCCTCCGCCCGCGCGCGCCGGGTCGGAGGCCTGCCAGGCATGCCATGAGGATATCTACAACGCCTTTGCCAGGAATCCGCATCACGCGGTAGAGACCGATTCCAAGCGCGGCTGGAAAGGGCAGGCGTGTGAGTCGTGTCATGGGCCCGCGCAGAAGCACACTGAATCGGCGTCGGCCGAGGATATTCGGAATCCTTTAAAGCTGGCTGCTCAGGCGGCGGACAAAATCTGCATGTCCTGCCACTTGAACCAGCCGACGCACGTGGGCCGCTTGCAGAGCAGCCACGCCCGTAATCAGGTGGCTTGCACTACTTGTCACAAGATTCACGCCAATGGACCGGCGGGCCTGGTGGCGCGCACAGCAGCGGCGGTCAACCGGCAATGCGCGGGCTGCCATCTGTCGACCTGGGCGCAGTTTCAAAAGCCGAATCATCACAAGCTGCCCGAGGGCGCGATGTCCTGCGTGGATTGCCACAATCCGCATGGAAGCACGCGGCCGGCGATGATGCAGGCGTTTGGGGCGAACGAGCCGGGATGCTTCAAGTGTCACGGCGACAAGCGCGGTCCGTTCACATTCGAGCACGCGGTGGTGCGCTTTGAAGGCTGCGCGGCCTGTCATGAGCCGCATGGTTCGGCTAATCCCCGGATGCTGACGCGTCAGGAAGTGCGTCTGGTTTGTCTCGAATGCCACGCTAATTTGCCGGGAGCGACGGCCACGAACGCGGCTCTGGGCGTTGTGCCGCCGGCGTTCCACGACTTGCGGTCACAGCGATTCCGGAACTGCACCGTCTGCCATCAGAAGGTCCACGGAAGTCATGTAGACAGGAATTTGCTGCGATGAGACTGCTCTCAATCATCGCGGTACTGTTGCCCCTGTGGAAGCAAACGCCGCCCCCCACCCCTCCCACCCCCGCCTCCCCGGCGGAAACCAAGCCGGATGCCGCGGCAGCCGCCAAGACTCCGCCTCCGGCTAAAGCTGAAGCCTCGCCTGTTCCGGTTCCGGAAGCGGCGTGGGTTACCGGCTCGATCGATCTAGGCTATCGCTGGCGAACCGGAGTTGCGGGCAGCTTCGATACCTATCGCAGCATCGTGAATCTGGGGTCCGGTCCAAAGCTGCTGGGAGCGGACTTCAGCATCGTGGATCCCAAGCGCCGCTTCTTCGATCAGATCCGCGTTCGCGCTTCCAGCTGGGGCGACGACCCGAACTCCAGCTTTCACCTGGACGCCAAGAAAGAAAAGCTGTACGATTTCAACGCCGATTACCGGAATATCGCGTACTTCAACTTTTTGCCCTCATACGCCGATCCGCTGCGGGCGCGGGGCACGGTATTGAACGAGCAATCCTTCGATACGCATCGCCGGTTCGCCAGCTTTCAACTCGATCTGCTGCCCGGCAACTGGTTCGTTCCGTACCTCGCTTATGAGCGCGATTCCGGATCTGGGCGTGGAGCAACCGTATTTGTTTCGGACGCGAATGAGTATGCCGTGCCGAACACATTGCGCGGTAGAACCAATCTGTATCGGGGCGGAGTGCGCGTTGAGCTGCGCCGATTCCACGTCACGCTGGAAGAGGGCGGCACCACGTTTCGCGACGATCAGAGCGTCTTTACGGCGAGCACAACCAATAATCCTGGAAACTCGTTGACGCCGATCCTGGGCAAGAAGCTGTTCCTGACGAACTTGCTGGCGGCGTACGGGATCGGCGGCCACAGCACATACAGCAAGGTACTCTTCACAGGCAATGCCACGTCCTGGCTGGACCTTTATGGACAGTTTCTCTTTAGCCAGCCGGAGACCGATGTGAACTACCGGCAGACCGATACCGGAAGCTTCGTTCTGCTGAGTCAATTGCTGTTCTTCAACAGCCAGCAATATCTGGTTTCAGCGGCGGCAAAGCAGCCGCATACTTCCGCCAGCTTCGGAGCGGAGATCCGGCCGCCGCGGCGCGTGCGCATTGTCGAATCCTGGCTGACGGACCGGCTGCATCAGAGCGGCTCGGCGTCGTCGAGTCAAACGCTGCTTCCATCCGGTCAGACCAGCGCGTTGCTGGCTTCGTCCCTGGCGGTGAATTACAGCCAGGAGGAAGTGGATGTTTTCGCCGACATAACTTCGCGGCTGACGCTGCGCGGGGGCTATCGATACGTGTGGGGCGATGCGCGCGATGCCACACTGCCGCCGGCGGGTCTCAAGAGCTCCGACCAGGGAAAGCTGCGGCGGAACGTGGGATAGCCGGCATCGTATTTCGTCCCAGCCAGAAGCTGTCGATA
>JAYTVY010000732.1:0-1522 GCA_043743755.1 Bryobacterales bacterium
GGCGTTGACCGCACGCCGACCATGTTCCTCAACGGGCGCCCCCTCGAAGGCATGCAGTGGGAACAGTTGAAGGCCCGCATAGCCTTTGAACTCGGCTATCAGAAGACCGCCAAGAACGCCGGCGAGAAATGCTGCGAAGTGAAGATCCCTTCGCCGTTGAACAAGTAGCCCGGCGCAAGCATGCGACTTCCTCTGCTGCTCGCTCTGGCCGGCGCTCTGGTCGCGGCCGAGTTCAAGACCACCGAATACCTGGATTACATCAAGTTCCTGGCGTCGCCGGAATTGAAGGGCCGCGCCACTGGCTCGCCGGAGCTGGAGCGGGCAGCGGATTTCATTGCCGGACAGTTCCGGTCAATGGGACTGAAGCCTATCCATGGCAACAGCTACTTCCAGGATTTTGAGGTCACCACCAGCGCGCGGCTGGGGCCGGGGAATCAGTTCACCTACACCAGCAACCATCACAAGACCACTCTCAAACCGCAGCAGGATTTCGTGCCCATGAATCTTTCCGCCGCGGGCCGCGTTTCAGGCGGCGTGGTATTCGCGGGCTTCGGCATCACCGCGCCCGAATACCACTACGACGACTACGCGGGCATCGATGTCAAGGACAAGATCGTGCTGGTGCTGCGTCACGAACCGCAAGAGGCCGATGAAAAGAGCGTTTTCGAGGGCAAATCCTACACCGGGCACTCGCAGATCGCAGCCAAGGCGACGAACGCGAAGATGCACGGGGCGAAGGCCGTGCTGCTGGTGAACGATCAGGCGGCGCACCCCACGGATTCCGAGCAGCTGGATAAATTCGGATCGACGGCCGGACCTGGGAACGCCGGAATCGAATTCGCGCAGGTAACCGCCCAGGTGGCAAACCAGTGGCTGGCGCTGGCGGGCAAGGATCTGGCGAAGATTGAAGCCGGGATCGACAAGACGCTGCATCCGGAATCGTTCGCGCTGCCGGATTCGCTGGAAATCGATCTGCGAGTGGACGTTCGCCGCGAAGTGAAAACGGTCCACAACGTGGGCGGCTACCTTCCGGGCGACACGCCGGAGTATATCGTGATCGGTGCGCATTATGACCACCTGGGGCTGGGCGAGCAATATTCGCTGGCGCCGTCGATGGCCGGCACCGTGCATCCCGGCGCCGACGACAACGCTTCGGGAACGGCGGGCGTGATGGAGCTGGCGCGCTGGTTTTCACAGAATCCCAGGCACAAGCGAGGGTTCCTGTTTCTGACCTTCGCGGGTGAGGAACTGGGGCTGCTGGGGTCGGGCTGGTACGCGGATCATCCGGAGCTGCCGCTGCTGAACGCAGTGGCCATGATCAACATGGATATGATCGGGCGGCTGAGGGATCACAAAGTGTACTTGAGCGGCGTGGGCACGGGCAGCACGTTCGCCAAGATTGTGAACGAAGCCAACGCGAAACACGGATTCGAAGTGGACTTGTCCGAGAAGGCCGGCTACGGCTCCAGCGATCATACTTCCTTTACCACGCACTCGGTGCCGATTTTGTTTTTCTTCTCGG
>JAYTVY010000733.1:0-5509 GCA_043743755.1 Bryobacterales bacterium
GCGGCGCTCGATCTCGCGATCACCGGGGTAGGGAACTTCTTCATCGACAGGGATGGTGTTGACGTAGGGAGTTGTGAGGCTTTGGGGCGCACGGACACCGTAGGCGGCGGCGCGGTCCGCCAGTCGCTGAAGCAACCAGGAAGCGCGCTCCGTACCGGCTTCGTCGACGATGCCGTCAAGAGCCTCAAGCCATTCGTTTGTTTCCTGCGGATTCGGGTCCTGCGTGGCGGGATTTACTTTGGTTTCGAGCATGTTCAAGCGTCTCTTTCAACATAACATCCGCCGCCTGCCTCCTGGAGAGTGGGGGTTTTCAATCCGCGTTGAGGGTTTCGTGCCGCTTTGACCACACCACCGCCAGAGCGCCCAGGTACATCAGTCCTCCCAACAGAAGCGTGATTCGCAGCCCCAGAAAGATCGCACAAAAAATCGCGCCCGCCGATCCTAAAACGCTGGCGGCTCCATTCAAGGACCACGCCCAGCGAACGGACCGCGGAAAGCGCGCCTGGAAGCGCCTCAGGCCGGCCGGAAACGGCATCCCCATCAGGAATCCGGCCGGCGCCACCAGCAAAATAGTAATCAGGCACTTGATTGGAAGCGGCAGGCCAACCGCGGCTTCGCTGATCGGCGCCGCCACGAACGCCAGGATGGATACTGCCACCGCGACGCCGAGCAGCACCCATCGCAGCCGGCGGTCCGATGCATCCGCGAGGATTCGCGCGCTGAAGAAACTTCCCATGCCGCTGGACAACAGCATGGAGAATACGATCACCGTAAGCGCGTACGTCGGATGCCCCAGCAGCAGCACGAATTTCTGAATCAGCGCGACTTCAATCAGAATGTAGCCCATTCCGATACATACGAAATACCAGAGGTTCCCGCGCACGCCTCGCTCGGCGGGCAGCTTGCTGCCGAGCAGCAGGGGCGGCAGAGCCAGCACCACCAGAGTCCCCAACAGGCTGATGCCCACCAGCCCGAACAACAGCGGCACGGCCCGGTTGATCTTGGCGTCCATCGCGTCTCCCTGTGCGATGAAGCGCCAGAGGTCGCGCGGCTGGATGGTGTAAAAGAAGAACGGACGGTCGTCGTCCACCGGCGATACGTCGAAGGCATAGTCGCGCCAGAATTCTTCCGGATCGGGACTCAGCAGCAGCCTCCCGAACGCGTTCGCCGCCTTGTCTCCCGGCATGTAAAGCGCTTGCATGTCGCCATGGCGCGCCACTAGCTCTCGCGCCCTGGAAATGTCATCTGGCGAAATCGGTTTCCGGAAAATCAACACCGTATCCTGCGCGCCTTGCTTGTCCACGCTCTGTTTGTCTTCCCGCAACACCAGGATGTGCTTCCAGGGCTGGGTTTCGCCCACCTCATCCAGCGCGTCCATCGCCAGTGAGAGGAGCCGCAGCGATTCACGGGGTGGTTCGAAACCCCAGCGGGTGACAATCAGCAAACCATCCCGGGTCAGGTGATTCAGGTAATCGCGAAATGCGTCCGATGTGTACAAGTTGTTTTCCGAGAGCGCGAATGCTCCCGCCGCGGTGGAGGCCCAGGTATCCACGAAAGTGGCCTGCAGCACCTGATACTTTTCCCGGCTGCGGCGGACAAAACTGCGGCCGTCCTCCACCACGATGGTGACCTCTGGCCGCAAATAGATGCCGCGGCTCTCCTCCGCGAACCGGCTGCGCATCACATGCGTCGCGATAATAGGATTAATCTCTACAGCGGTTATGTCCTGGCTGCCGCTGGCAATTGCTCGCGCGATGTCCCAGCCGCCCCCAGGCCCGATGATCAGAGCTTTCCCCCCTGGCCGCATCGAATAACCGAAGCCGGGCCCGCCCGCCAGAAGATTGAATCTTTGCGCTTCCGTCAATTTGTTCAGATCCCAGTTGACGATGGTGGTGGAGGCATCCGCGTCGATCACAATGTCCAGGCCGCCGGCTTGCGAGGGCGAGACTCCAATGCGCGAAAAGCTGTTCCAGCGGCTGTATACTTCGGGGCGAATCTTGCTGCCTTTTGCGTAACGGACATCGATCATGTGCCGGCGCCCGTTGTATGCAATCAGCGCAATAAAGCCCAGCGCCAGGGCCAGAGCCAGCAGCCGGTACGCTTTAGCGGCGGCCTGGTGGTACCAGACTGCCGAGGAAATCGCAAACAGCACCGCCACGGCCAGCACCGTATTCGGACCGCCCAGCCCATTCAGCAGCGGTATCAGGAGCAGGCATCCACCCGAGGCGCCCAGCAGATCGAAGAAATATACGCGATCCACCCGCGTGATGGTCTCGGAAATCACCAGCGAGAGAATCGTCCCGGAAAAGAAGAAGGGCAGTGCGCTCACGAAATAGATGGCTGCGAGAGTCAAATTGCTCAGCGCGCCGGACCGGGTGATCACGAATGTGAGAGCTGCCAGCACCGCCAGCGAGTTGAGCGCCGCCAGCGCCCCCAGCTTTGAGAATAAGGGGAATCTCCAGGCCGCTACCACGTAGGAAAAAACGCCGCCGGCGCCGAGCCCGAAAAGAGCGATGGAAATGGCCAGGAATGCGAAGTGATAGTAAAAGACCACCGAGAAGATTCTGGTGAGTGACAATTCCAGCACCAGCGTTGCCAGAGTGGTGCACGCAACCCCGACGTAAATGTAGGGCCAACGGAATGCGCCTGGAGTATCGGCCATGTTATCCGGCGGCATGCGCTTTTCGCAGCGCATCCACTCTGGGCGCGCGGCTCTTGGAACTATCCAGGCTGAATGTCCGCGCATCGCCCAGCTGATCCCGGACGTACGTCTGGGTGCGCTCCACGGCCTGCTGCATCGCTTTATCGGGAGTGGTGAACGCCATCCACGCCACGCTGCCGGCATTGGTGTCGTACTCCCAAAGTCCCACCAGACGGCCGCGGTCAAGAATAGCGTGGCTGGGAAGATCGGCCAGACCGCTTAGTGGTTTGTATCCGGTTTCGCTGAACACGCTGCGGCCCCGATCCAGTTCGCCGATCAAGGACTTCAAATCGCGCCGCAACAGGCTGATCCCATCCAGCCCGCTCACCAGCGCATACTGCGGCTTCTTAGGGGCCTTGAAATTCAGCAGATCATCGCGGTCCCGGGCAAACATCAAGTGTTCGCCGCCTGCCTCCAGCGGCACCAGCTTCAACGGATCCAGCGCGGCCTTGGCAGCCTTCACTCCCAGCGCTGAGAACCACTGAAACTCGGACACCGTAGCCGGACCGATCCACGAAAAATAGCGCCGCGCCAGTTCCACGTTCGCTTCCTCGCTGGACAACTTGAATTTCGCGAGAGGATTCGGCGACCACAATGCATACCGGTAGCGTTGTTGATCCAGCCGGCCATTGACGGGAACCCGCCGGATCGCGCCCTCCACTTGAAGACGCCCCAGCGCCAGGGGCAGGGTAGTGGTAACGCCTTTCTTCTTGCCCGCCTCGCCCAGGTTCCGCGATGCCCCGCCGGTAGCTTCGCGCAGAGCCTCCGGTTCCAGCGGACCTTTCTTCAGTCCCGACAGCACCGCGACGCACAGTTTGTCGATCTCGGCATCGGTTACCCCCAGCTTGCGCGCGACGTTCATGTCGCTGCCGCCGAAGCTTTGAGCCACCTTCAAGCCCAGCGCGAAATCGCAGGCGGGCAGCACGTACGTGCACCCGCGCGCGCTCGGCAGCTCATGGATCTCCACTTTGGCGACTCCGGCGTCCACCGCCTCCCGGCCGGCGCCGCACCGTGCGAACAAGCCGAGATAAGGGCCCGACCCACCGACGGATCGCGCCCATCCCGTGCGCTGCAGAACTTCCGCGGCAGGCTTCGCGTCCAGCGTGCCGTCTAATCCCTGCCGGTGTGCCCACCATGCTCGCAGTTTTGATTCGTCCATGGGAAACCCGAATGTTAGTGTATCTAGTTTGCCGTGCCGCCGGGCGGGATAAGCTGAAAGAGGGGTAGGTCGATGGAACAATGTACGCACTTGGATAAGATCCAGGATGTGAAGCCGAATACCAAGGGATGCGAGGAATGCCTGAAAACCGGCGACCGCTGGATACACTTGCGCTTGTGCATGATCTGCGGCCATGTCGGCTGCTGCGATTCGTCCAAGAACAAGCACGCGTCCAAACACTTCAAGGCCGCCACTCACCCCATCATGCGCTCGCTCGAACCCGGTGAAGACTGGGGCTGGTGCTTCGTTGATGAAGTGGAGCTCGATTTCTAGCCACGGATATGTTTGAATCCATCCTTTGCCAGGTCACCGAATACGATCCGGATATCTTCGAGCCGCTCATTGAGCTCGCCGTGGAGATCGCGCGCGAAGGCCGCGAAGGACGGCGCATCGGCACTATGTTCACGTTCGGCGCGCACCAGGATGTTCTGGCGCGTTCCCGTCTGCTGATTCTCGATCCGCTCTCGGGCCACTCCGATGAGGAGCGTCAAATATCGAACCCCAACCTGCGCGGCACCGTCAAGGAGTTGGCGCAGTTGGATGGCGCATTTATCGTCAGTTCCGCTGGCGTGTTCGTTTCAGCCTGCCGCTATCTGGATGCGTCCACATCGGACGTCGGGCTGCCGCTGGGCTTAGGCAGCCGCCACCTCGCTGCGGCAAGTATCAGCGCGGTTACCGATGCCGTCGCCATTGTGGTCTCGGAAAGCTCCCCGGTGCGCATCTTCTGTCACGGCAAACTGATGGCCGAAATTATCCCGGAGCTTTGGCTGATGAGCCGTAATAACGTGCAGCTCCCCGGTCCCGTCACGCGCGAAAACTTCGGTGACCTCGCGATCTTCACGCCCCGCCGCGGACGGCGTGGCGCCTCGTCCTGAGCGCCACCCACTCCCGGGCCTTTTCCAATTCTTCCGCGCTGAGTTCGTGCCCGCCGCGGCTCCAGTGAACTTCCACCTCCGCACCCGCATTTCTCAGCATTTCGGCCAGCCGTTCGGTCTCCTCCGGACGCACGATTGGATCCTGTAATCCACCGCCGGCGAATACGCGCACGCCCGCGAGGTCCGGCGCATGTTCCGGCGTCAGCGGAATCATGGGCCGCAACAGAACGGCTCCTTCCAGAACCTCGGGCCGAAGCAGCATCAAGCTGGCGGCGATATTGGCGCCATTCGAATATCCCAGCGCCAGCACCCGCTGAGGGTCGAATCCGTAGTGCTCCGCGGCGGCGGCAACGAAGCCCGCCAGTTCTTGAGTGCGAAGCTTCAAATCCTCGACATCGAACACTCCCATGGCGAGTCTGCGGAAGAATCGCGGCATTCCGTTCTCCGGCACTTTGCCCCGCGGGCTCAACACCGCGGCGCCAGGCGCGATGCGGGCCCCTAGCGGCAGCAGGTCTCGTTCATCCCCGCCCGTTCCGTGCAGCAGCAGCACCGTCCCCTGTGACTCATCGGCGCCCGGAACGTAAACGTGCTTGAAGTCAAGCATCTTGAGCCTCCACGCTTGCTGACGGGTCCGTGAAATAATCGACCCAGCCGGATCTGATGATCGTCACAGATGGAAAAAGGAACGGAAGGATCGCGGTCGACTCGTTTTTC
>JAYTVY010000734.1:0-3345 GCA_043743755.1 Bryobacterales bacterium
CCGGCGCTCGAGAGAAGCTCCTGGAGCATGTGGACAGGATTCTCTCCGAGTCCAAGCCTGTTTCGTTCCTGCTCCGCGACGGACTCGCCCTGCTGAAAAGCCTCCGAGAGAGTCTTCGGGGAGGGCTGAGTATAAAACGGCAGGGCGTCGTGGGTTGAAGATCCCAGAAGGAGGTTCAGTTCCGCGCCCTCACGAACCACCCAGAGCCACTTGTCGATACTGCCTTTGACTTCCGGGTTCTCTCTGAATGCGTGTTCCACTCGCAGGTGGAGTTTCACCTCTTCTGAAGCGACTTCTGCGCCGCCGGTGGGCTGCGAGAAGAAATGCGTCACTGGTTTTTTGTAGAGCTCCGCGAGATCGGATAACTCAAGAGTCGACGGGATGCGCCTTCCGGCTTCCATGTGCACAATCGCGGTTCGGGGTACGCCAATCGCGTCGGCCGCCCGTTCTTGGGTGATAGCGCAGTTTTCGCGCGCTTCTCTTAGGCGCTTTCCAAGGGTCACCAGATCGAGGCTCATGTCGCTCCTGGCCTGTGCAGTTTAGCGTCGCGTCACTCCGGCAAAGTGATTGTACCAGATTAGAACAGTCTTGTCGATTAACGTCCGCAGTGTGCGTTATGAACACAATCGCACAAATCAGGCAAGCGAGAGCGATGCGAGGCTCATGACCTATTCATATCTCAGCGCAATAATCGGATCCACCCGAGTCGCACGCCGCGCCGGGATATAACTCGCCAGCAGCGCAACCACCGCTAGCACCAGCGTGACCGCGGCGAAGGTGCCCGGGTCGGTGGGTTTCACTTCAAAAAGCAGTTTTGCCAAATACCGCGTCACGGCGAACGCGCCCGCTAGGCCCACGATCAGGCCGATGCCGGCCAGGCGCATCCCTTGCGACACCACCATTCTCGCCATGTCGCCGCGGCCCGCCCCTAACGCGAGCCGGATGCCGATTTCGTGCGTGCGCTGCTCCACCGCGTAGGACATCAATCCGTAAATTCCGATGGCTGCCAGCAGCAGCGCGATTCCGGCCAGGATATTGAGCAGCAGCATGTTGAAATTCTGGCGCGCGATGGTTTCCTCCACCACGGCGCGCATCGTGCGCACTTTGGAAACCGGCAATTGCGAATCCACGGCTAAGATCTCGCGCTGCACCGCAATCGCCAGCGACCCGGGATCCATCGCCGTTCGCACCACCCAATTGGTGGCCAGCACGCCATTGCCCAGGCGCGTGATTCCGTCCGTCACTTGAGCGGCGGGCACGTACATCGTAGGCGGCGCCGGATCGCCCAGATGCCCTTGATGCACATCGCCCACGATGCCCACTACCATGCGCGGCGGCTCCTCGAATTCCGGTCCAAGTCCCTTGCCGATGGTAATGCGGCGACCCAGGGCATCCTCCTTGGGCCAATACTTCCGCGCCATTCCCTCGCTGATCACCATCACGGGCGTAGCCCGGCTGCTGTCGCTATCGTTTAACGCGCGGCCGCGCAGCAGCGGGATTTTGAAAGCCGCGAAGTAATGCGGCGTGATGGAACGCCACTGTTCATCGCCGTTGAACACGTCGCCGTTGGCAGGCGGATGGCCCTCCACCGTGAAGGGCAAGTCGATCCCGCCGGTAGTGGGCAACACCAGCGTGCTGGCGGCCGCCTCCACGCCGGGCAGGCCCTCGATGCGGCGCAGAACCTGAGTTGTGAAATTCGCCACCTTCGCCGTGGAATCGTAGTGCGATCCGGCCATGGAGGTCTGCATCGTGATTATGTTGTGGATGTCGATGCCGGGATTGACGGAGCGCAGGCCGGCAAAGGTGCGGATCAGCAGCCCAGCGCCGGTGAGCAGCACCAGCGCGAGAGCCATTTCCGTGACCACCAGCATTCCGCGGGCGCGGTTGTGCCGCAGACCGGTGGCGCCGCGGCCGCTGTTTTCCTTCAAAGTGGAATTCAAATCCGTGCGCGAGATTCGCAGGGCGGGGAAGAGCCCGAAGAGAATACCCGTGGCGAAGGAGATGCCCAGGGTGAACGCCAGAATGCGCCAATCGAGGGCCAGGGCCAATGCCGAAGTGTCGGTAAGGGCCGCGGCGCGCGGAATATTTCCAGGGCTCAACGTCAAGAGCAGGCGTACGCCCCAGACTCCGATCGCGAGCCCCAGGACGCCGCCGCAGCTTGCCAGCAGGACGCTCTCGGTCAACAGCTGCCGGACGATGCGGAAACGGCCCGCGCCCATGGCGGTGCGAATCGCGATTTCCTTCTGGCGTCCCGCTGCGCGCGCCAGCAACAGGTTCGCCACGTTCGCGCACGCGATCAGCAGAACGAACAACACCGCGGAACTTAAAATCAGCAAGGCCGGCCGCACCTCGCCCACCATGGCTTCGCGCATAGGCACTAGCTTGATCCTCTCGCTCTTGTCCATCCATTTCGGATTTGCCTCACGGAACGAATCTCCCAGCGGCTTCATGCGTTCCTGCGCGGCCTGGATGGTGGCGCCGGGTTTCAAGCGGCCGGAGACCATCAGGAAGTGGCCCTGGTTGGTGCTGTTCGGGTCGGCCTGCAGCGGGATCCAGACGTCCGCCGGGGGATCGGCGTGAAACCGCGCCGGCATGACACCCACCACTATGTATGCCTCGCCATTCAGCAGGATGGAACGGCCTGTAATCTGACGGTCGCCCGCGAAGTGCGAATGCCACAAGCCGTCGCTCAGCACAGCCACGCGCTGTCCGCCCGGCCGGTCCTCATCCGGCAGAAAGCCGCGTCCCAGCGCCGGCGTCTCACCGAAGACGTGGAAGAAATCGGCCGAGGCGTGGATCGCTTTCACGCGCTCCGGACGGTCGCCGCCGCTCAGGTTAAGGCCCGGGCCTTCAAAATCGTAGGCGGCCATCGATTCAAACAACTCGTTTCGGCGCGCATTGAAATACTTGGGGATGGACTGCCCGTTAGAGGAACCATTTTGATATCCCCGGTGAACCTGGACCATCCGCTCCGCGCCCGGATACGGCAGTGGGCTCAACAGAACGGCATTCACCACCGAGAAGATCGCCGTGTTCGCGCCGATCCCCAGCGCCAGCGCGGCCACCGCCACCAGCGTAAAGCCTGGATTCTTCCAGAGGACCCGTATAGCCTGGCGCAGGTCGGCAGCGAGTGTTTGCATGAACTGTATACGCAGTTGCGCCGGGCATGGTTCCCTTGCGATTCTGGACAAATGCCCAAGGTCACTGTCCGGGTGGACCCGGATGTCTGTATCACCGCCGCCAACTGCGTTGGCGTCGCCCCGAAGCTCTTCCATATCGGGAGCGAGCCTTACGCGGAGCTGTTGGATCGCGATGGCCAGCCGCAAGGCAATCAATACACCTTCG